>CAMFHA010000042.1 GCA_945952115.1 uncultured Legionella sp.
CTCTTGCTATTGATCATGCTTTTAGAGGATCGTTTAAATTTTAATTCACTATAACATGCAACTAGAACTCATTCCATTATTAGAAGACAGCGCTAACCTAACTCACAATTGCATCTGGCTCGCTGACTTATTTACCACTCACGACCTACCAGTCGCTCTAACCGAGCACGAGAAATTAGGAAAGTTAGCCCAACCTGTTTTAAATGTAGCAACTAATGCTAAAATTCTAACTAAACACCACTTCTCTATTGCTGATGAAGCTACTATCGCTACTTATTTAAAGCAACTCAACAAAAAACAAGTGGTTCTTGCTGGCGCAGAACTTCATGTCTGCATTTATCAATCTGTAGTTGATTTACTAGCGCTTGGTTATGAAGTATTTGTTATGGCAGACAGCGTTTCCGCCCGCAATCGACAAGATAGCCAATACGCTTTAGAACGACTAAAAAAAACAAATTGCGAATTAATCACTAAAGAAATGCTCTTCTTTGAATTACTTGGACACTCAGAGCGTCCTGACTACCTTGAACTGGCAATGAAATTTTTAGATGGCCGTTACATTCGATAGGAATACACCATAATGAACCAAAGTAAATCTTGGCACTATGCCAGCCAAACCATGACTCTGCTGCTGATTATGTTTATTGACGGCGTAGGCATGTCCTTAATCCTACCACTAAGCGGAGATTTATTTTCCCCAGGAGCTTATTCTTTACTCCAAAGCGATCTCCCTGAATGGCTCAATCAGTTTTATTACAGTGCTAACTTGGCGGCTTTTTCTATAGCCATGATTTTTGGTGCTAGCATCTTAGGACAGCTTTCAGACAAATATGGCCGTAAGCTAGTACTTAATCTCTCCTTACTCGGTGCATTGGCTGGATATTTAATCTGCGCTATCGCTGTTGTTTGCAAGGCTCCATCACTTTTTATTCTAGGACGAATTATTGATGGACTCACAGCAGGCAGTATCCCCGTTGCACAAGCAATTCTTACAGATGTTGACAGCCAATCCAATCAAATGACTGGCATTGGACGAGTAATGTTTGCGGTAACTTCTGGTTACATGTTTGGGCCAGTCATTGCAGGAAGTGCTTATCTGAGCAATAACCCCAATCATTTCTTACCTTTTCTTATTATTGCCATTTCCTGCCTATGTTGTATCGCTCTGTTAGGCTTGATTAAAGAAACTAAAACTCCAGAAAAAAATACTCAAAAACTTAAAATTTTTAGCGCATTTACTTCAGTAACTGCTTTATTTAAATTGCAGGCCATACGCAGTGCGCTATTGAGCTTTTTCCTCTTTCAATGTTCTTGGACGTTGTTTTACCAATACCTACCTAAAATGCAGTTTAGCAACATCACAAGCTTAATGACTGCGATAGGCGCTGCGATGTGTCTTGGATTTTGTTTTGTAGTTCCTAAGTTAAAATTAGCTCCAGTAAAACTGATTAGCCTTTGTTTTAGCCTCTTCACTTTGTTTAATTTATACTTTTTAACGCCAACATTAAATAACTCTCTCTTCTACTTTGCAGCCGTATGCATGGCCTTATTGTACGCAGTGGGCTATTCAGCAATGCTTGGCTTTGTCCTATCTATTTCTAATGATGGCGAAAAAGGCTTGGTACTTGGCTCGTTAGCCTCAATCTGCGCTATTTCTGCAGCCCTAACTGCCCTGTTAGGCGGCTACCTCAATGCCTTAAGTAATGGAGCATTTTTCTGCGTGCTGCTTTTAATGAGCTTCATGGCACTAATGCTGTTTCTTAATTCATCGCGTGAGCGCAGTTTAAAGGCGGCCTAAATGCCTAAAGTATTGATAGAAGCTAAAGGACTTAGCTTCCACCCCCCACAAAAGCTTAAGCCCTTATACTCGGACCTCAATCTGTGTTTGACTGATACTACTCATTTTATGGTCGGCGATAATGGCTGCGGCAAGTCAACCTTAGCGAGAAGCCTTGCCCAACAATCTGCTCAAGTCAGCCACTTTGGTATCGTGGGCTACTTAAGCCAGGAATTAAACCCATTTTCAGGTAGCGTTGCTGAAAAGCTAGAAGTTGATGCCTTTTTGCAGGCATTAACACGCTGCGAAGAAGGACGCATTTTAGAGAAAGATTTTGAGCTGCTGGAAAATAATTGGGATATCAAAGCCACTTTAGAAAAGCTATTCGATGCTTATGAACTCCCGATTACTCTTTTAAATCAACCTTATATCACTTTGAGTGGTGGCATGCGTACTCGACTTAATTTACTTAATTTAGAACGCCAACGATGCGATTTTTATATTCTTGATGAACCATCCAATCATCTAGACAGAGCAAGCAGAGTTTGGCTAATGCATTGGGTAAAATCACACCCCAACTGTCTCATTATCAGCCATGATTTAACTCTACTAGAGCAGAGCCAAACTATTTTAGAACTTAACCCTAAAGGCTTGCATCGCTATCAAGGAGGCTGGGAGGAGTATCTTGCCTCAAAAAAACAACAGGAATTGGAAATAGAGCGCAAAGTAGCACAGACTCAACAAACTCTGACTGACAGCTTAAAAGCCAAACAAAAAAACCAAGAAACATTGCAAGCAAAGCAAAATAAAGCACAAAAAGATAGACAACAAACAAATCAATCAAAGCTCATTCTTGATAAAAAGAAAGCTACCAGCGAAGCAACTGGTGCGCGCCTTGCCGGTTTAAATAAACAACGCGTTAGTGAGGCCACCAAAGCCTATTCAGCCGCTAAAGAAGAGCTCATCGAAGTTAAAGCTCAAGCATTTAGAGTTTCTCCTGTCGCAAACTACAGTAAACAACATCTCATCTTAGATAACCTTATTTTACCTTACGGACACAGCAAACCAATCAACTTACAATTGGCCTGCGGTGAACACTTGTGGTTATCCGGTGATAATGGCTCAGGCAAGTCGACCCTATTGAAAATTATTCAAGGAACCGTACAGGCACAACAAGGAACTGTGAGTAAACCTAAAGAAATTGCTTTTTTGGATCAGCATTTCAGCTTTTTAGATCAAGAAGACAGCGTACTCAATAACTTTTCACGTCTCTCACCTGGATTAAGCGAAGCAGAATATCGCACTATTCTCGCGCAATTACGCTTAAGAAGAGACTCTGCTTTACAACCAATATCGACTTTAAGTGGTGGTGAAATTTTAAAGTTAGCACTAGCAATACTATTTAGCGGCCTCAATTCACCACCCTTGCTACTGCTTGATGAGCCTGATAATCACTTAGACCTAACCGCCAAAAGCTTATTACTTACCGCTTTAAAGCAATATCAGGGCTCAATAGTTTTAGTTAGTCATGATGTAACATTTGTGCGTTCTCTAAATATAAACCATGAGTACTCTTTGAACTCATCAAGCACAACCTAAAAGATGATTACTTATCTCTGAGGCACCAAATTACTCTGTTCACTGGTATGATTAATGTTCCAATCAGAGGGTAATTCAAGTATATCGTTAATAGTCATATTTTCTGGAAAACATTCAAAGGCATCTCCTGTAACTCGATACCAATTAATCTCTTTTAAGCAATCAACTTGCTTATATTTAAGTTCATAAAATGCACCTTTGGCAAAAGCGGTATCAGCAAATTCGCGAGCTTCATCCAGAGTTATTTTCCCTTCTATTAAAAGTTGAGTTAAACGCTTTACTTTAATGGTCTGGTTCAAATCCATAATACACACTGCATAAGGACTTAGCTTATCTAAAAGCAAAAGAAGTTTACAGTCATTTATTTTCTTGGCATCTTGCTTATTATTCAAAAATTGGCTGATGGTATTTTCTAGCTCTAACCATTTGTCTATTGATAATTCAAACTCACTTAACAAAGGATTAAGATGTTTAAATTTTTCATCGTTAGTTCTATAGGGTATTTGGAAAAACTCAATGATTCCTTTTAACTCTCCACTTGTTTTAGCTGTCAAAAGTTGAAAAGCCTCTTCTAAAGTAAATTCGGATTTTTTTAATTTTAACTTAATGAGTTGATCTAAAGCCCAATCCAACTCACTAAGTGAAAAATGCTCTTCCACAAGAGTTAATAAATCCCCTACATTCTCTAAATCCTCTAAATCTTCTAAATCTTTATAAATCAGTTTTAGCAGAGAGTTAAATACATCATTTGAGGTTAATTTCTTTTCATCATATACAGAGGCTGCTTCCTGCGCACTTAAATTTGAAAAAAACATAATCTTTATCTCTTGGCTAATAAAAGAGTAATTGTATACAAATTTATCTTGTTATTCAATAATATTCCTGTAAACAGTATTTATGTGCAACAACTTAAAAAATACAGGACTTATGACTAGTGTTTCTAGTTTTAATCTCACTTATTTTTCATTGATTTTCAGAATCATTTAACAAAATTATGTTATAATTTAATTATCAACATACTCGTGAGAATCCTATGGGTGTCTTAATTCCTTACGCAGCCGGAAAAATAATACAATATCGCTTAAAAAAAGCAAATGACGTAAAAGACACCAATTATCTTAACACCACAAAAGCTAATGCTGAAGCTTATAAAAAAAACATAGGTTTAGGAAAAAACTTCGAATTTAGCGCAGCTCCTTTTGAGAATTATATTCAAAATAGAGATGCAAAAATTAAAAGCTTAGTTAAAGACAAGAGCTTCAAAGAGGTATTTGCTAAGACGATTTCAGAAGATAAAGATCTTGAAACTTTATTATTAGAGACTATAAAAAAACCCATTCAAGAGAGTTTATCAACACATTCTGATTTAAAGGAAAAACTTGGCGAATATCAAAAACAGATTACTTCTTTTCGTGATGAATTAAAAAATGTCCCTCCAATGAAAGCTGAGGCGCTTATTCAAAAGATGAAAGACACTATTGACCTCGGTGTCAATTTAATCAAAGCGCAGCAGCAACTCGAAAACACTGCATTAAGAGAAGCCTTAGAAAAAATTGATCTAAAAGAATTAGAGAAAAAAGGGATTAATCCTAAAGATATGAAAGAAAATATATTGGCGGACTTAGACAAAATCCATAATGAGCAATTAGCGACTTTTCAAAAATCCACTGCTGCATCCCAAACACAGCTTCATAAAGCCACCCAACAAGAGTTTGAGCAATTTAATTTTCTTAATATGATAGCACAGAATGAAAAAATGCGTGAGGCACTTCGACTTACTGCTACTGCAAACATTAAAAAATTAGAACAAAAAATCAAAGAAAATAAAAAATTAGAGGCAACAGCAAACGAGGAAGAAAAAGAGCGTATTGCACAAGAAAATGCACAGATACAAGCTCAACTTGATCGAGTTGCACATATGAATCTAGTGTTAAGTACAGAAAACCCTACAATTGATGAGAGTACTTGGGGACAAGTAGCCATTACTGATTTAGATATAATATACAGTAAAACTGGTAAAGAAATAAAACAAGTTGAACCAGGAAAATTTACTTTAGAAATTGGTGCAGTACTAGGTCGTGATGGGTTAAAAGGTTATTTTCTAGGCAATAAAGTTGATCATGATATGAAACTGATGTGCTTAGCCGTTAAAGCCAGTGGTAAAGATAAAATTCTTCTGACAACAGAGTGGTCTAACAAAGAAAAGGGAATAGAAAGAGCGAAACAGTTATTCAAAGCTGGGATCGAGGCCGGCTTTAAGCCAGAAGATATCCGATGTGTAGTTAAAATTAATGGACAAAATATTGAATGGAGCCCTAAACCCGCAGATAAAGATGGCAAACCTAATCCAGATGGATTTTCTCCGGAGGAATGGAATGCTTTAATGGAAAGATCTCAAGAGCTTAATAGTAAAAAAGTAACAATCCTACCCCAAGAAACTAATAATAACATTCAAGGATTAAAAAATGATCTTTTAAGTACCAAAGCACAAGCAAAAGAACTCGAAGCCGGTAAGAAAAAGACCCTTGATGAAGTAGAAGATGAAGTAGAAGATGAAGTAGAAGATGAAGATGTAGTAAAAAACCATCCCTAATCCAATTCCAAGTAAAATTATCAATAAATATAAAATTTCATTAGGCCTTCTTTACAAATTCTGTTAAGGTAGGGCTATTGAGAAAGGAGTTCGAATTTAAGTAAAGATCATCTCTTCATACCTCATCTCATACGAAGCTCAGGATGACATGAGAAGATTCGATCTGTTACGAATTTAGCTAAGGAGAAAGCTATGAGTATTGATAGTTTTGATGAGTTAGACAATGAAATGGATGATTTTAACGACTCTGCAACTATTCTTACAGAAGTTAGTCCTTCTACAAAACTAGAGCGCCGCAGAAAAATTGAAGATTTATTTGAAGAAAAACGTTTAAAAGAAGAACTTGAGGATTTTGCTTAAGAAACATTTTAACTCAATAAACTCTACAGACCATACTAGATCCTCTAAAATATAAAAATTTCAGAGAAAGTGCAATTTTGAGTTCAGGTCGAGACAGAGCTGTTCCATTAAAAATGTAGAGTCTTTCTGAGCATAACGAAGAATCTCCTACAAAGGAAAGCGATCTCATTAAAATGGAGTCTCCCTAGCTTGCTTTTTTCTGAAGGCGCCTAATGCATTAATTGGGATCGTATTATCCTGCAGGAGACTCTTCACTAGGCTCAGAAAGACGTCTCTTTTTTAATAAGACAGTCGTACCGAGAGAAAAAGATGGCCTACTATAGCATTGCCCACTAAGTTTTAGACGAGGCGCATTTGAATGAGGGCAAAGAAGCGTATACTAGTACATAACTGAAGCCGAGTGAGAATGCAGCGAAGTATAAAGCTTAGTGAGAAATGCTATACAACTTTCTTTGATACAGAGTAACTCTTTACTAGAGACTGGATTTATATCTAACTATCAATAAATCATGATCATCTTTTTGCTGCCATACGTCCACAATGAAGATTTTGTTGTCGCAGCTGTTATTGCTTTTAATTAAATAACTCACTATATTGACATCTCCTAGTTTATGAACAGCCATTTGCTCAATAGATTGATTCGCTAGAGTTTTATTTTTTAATTGCTGGGATATCCAACCCTCTTTTGGAATAGGGATACCTGGATTATTTTTATTACGTTCCTCAAATGTTGGTGAAAGCAGCAGATTTACAATTTTCATATCGCCATTTAAAAGAGCATCTCGTAATTTCATCTCCATTTCACTGTATTTTTTCACTTCTAAAGTTAATAAGGGTATTCTTTGATAACTGGGTGTATTTTCTGTATCCTCAGCTAAAAGAGCTTGCGATACATTGATTAACATTAAAAATAATAATCCTTTAAATAAGGTCTGTTGACATTTCAGATTTCGACGTCCCGCAACTTGTTCGCGGGATCCATTGAGATCTATTTCTGTGCTATAAATCCGCTTATCAAGCAAGACCGCTGGATCTCGCGAACAAGTCGCGGGACGTCGGGCTTCTAAAGATGAAATCTCAACAGACTTTAATATTTGCTTTACTTTAAACATAAAAAATCCCTTAAAAAGATCGTGATCACAAGATCCAATAGTCATTGCCAATATCCGCTATATATACTCAAAACACATGAATTTTCGGCTTTTATGCTATTGCTTTTTCCGCTTAAAGCCCATTTAAAAACTCGCAATAGGATAGACTATTACTCGCTTTTAAATGGGCTTTAAGCAAAAAAATCAAGTTGCCTAAAATACCGAAAACTCATGTGTTTTGAGTATATAAGAAAAGCAACTTGATAAATTCCGATAAGGTTAGCTTATCTTTCCCTATGTCGTTCTCCAGTTTGACCGATAGAGAGCTAACTCCTAGTTATAGAACCAAACTTTATCAAAATTATTAAGTATTTTTTTATTCAATACTTTCAAAAAATTATATTAGCTTATCCATAACTGACGCCTACATAGCATTAAAGACTTTTTGCACAATAACCATGATGACCATTTCCAATTCTATTAACCCAATTTTGTTGGATTAGAAATTTTTTCCCTGAAATTATCATATTGTATTTTGATCCATTGCTTGCAGTGAATTCGGGGCCAAAGGTCCATGCACATTGGTCAGCATTTTCTTCGCCAGTCTGGGTATTCCACCATGCATTTAAGTTCGGATCGGTCACAGCTTCTTCTAACTCATGAGCAATAACGCTAATCATACCATCTGCATTTATAACACCATTAGGGCTTGTGGCTTGATTTTCAAATGATATACAACTCGTTGGACATTGAGTACTAGGATCACCAATAAATGCATATTTTACACGGACATTATTTACGAGCCCACTAGTATGCCAACCACAGTATGAAGTACAAAAGCCAGAAGTTTCTGTTACTGATGATGATGTAAGTACAAAATAAATACCGTTTGGATCTAGTGGATATTGGTGTGAATTGATAGCTTGAGCAACAATATTTAAAATAGATGAGTCACTTAAATTCACACCCTGCGAAAAAGGATCAAGAACAAATTGAGTAGAAGGAGGTTTCACCGCATTCAAAATAGCTTTCCCTGCCGCATTGGTATAACTAGTATTTATTTTAAAATAAGCTGAGCCACCTATATGTTGAGCCCAAAATGTAATAAGTTGAACTGATGAATCGGTACTTGCCCAATCACCATACCAAATAATATAAATTTTAGGAATAGTAGCAGTTGTTGCACCCATGACAGCACCTCCATGGTAATTAATACCATATTGATGAATGGTTGCTTTTTTACTAACACTTAAAGCATTGTTTGTTTCGACTCCATTAGCCTGAGGATTATTTACTTTTACACCCCACCCTTTCCCTGTGGGAACAACAAAATTTCCTGTGCCTGTTAATATGGGAGTCGCAGGCTTACCTTTATCATTTAATATTGTGGCGGCTTGTGTTGCAGAAGGAAGAACTATTGAAAAGAAAAATAAGGAGTTTAACAAGTTACTCCTATTAAATATTTTCATGTTATCTCTCCTATTAACACAACAGCCGAAAATATACATATGTCTTAATTATAGACTATTTCATGCCATATTTAGACAATATTTGTACAAAAATATCGGAGATGCTCATTAACAAAGAAGTGCTAAAATGAAGGAACTATTACTGCCTCGTTATTTGAGCATTTTTGAATTTGGTTTTCTCTAAAGATGAACCAAAGACGGACTTTCCTTGATGCAAAGTAAACTCATTTCATAGAGAGAGAAACGCCTAAGTCCTTATTAAGTTTTGTTTCAATTTCATGATTTATTTTAGTTAAATCATTACCTAATCGTTGTGTTCCCCCGGCATAACCTAATTGTACTTTTAAAATACTTGTTTCATTATAAAACACTTCATAAAATCGACGAGGACGACTATCTTGAGGAGATCCATCAGATTCTTGTGCTGATGGATAAATTGTTGTTATCTCAGCATTTAACTCTGAATGAGATTTAATTAATTCATTTAAATGAGCAAATTGTTTATAGTGAGACTTACGGTTAAAGCTTATATGTTCTTCTGTCTCCTGTGCATTGATTTCTCCACGTTTTCGAAGAGTAAAATTCACATCTTGGTAAGAGCTAGGATAATTTGAAAGAGTAGGAATTTTTGTATAATCCCTGACTTCTATCTCACTATCTTCTGAATAATCCATCAATTCTTCAGCGATTTTTTGAGTCTCTGTTTTAGCAACAAAAAAATTAATCTTCTTCCCTGTAAGAAGAAAACCTATTAAATTTGGAATAAATCCAATGATATTAAAAATTAATTGTTTGACTCCTCGATGCGTTTCAAACTCAGACTGATGTGCATGTAATGAATCACGTATCATACGTTTCGCTTCGTTTTTATCAATTTTTCCTGCTTTATAATGGCTTAAAATGCTTCTTATAGTCAGAAAAGCATCGGTCGTCGCTTTAAGTATGGGTTCATAATAAGGATCATGTCTATAAACATAATAATCGCTACCACCAAAATTAGCGTATATCTTATGTGGGATCCCAGGAATATGTGCATCCTTATGTTTAAAATCCTGTATTTTTAATCTTAATTTTTCTAATGCTTTATCTAAAGGTGAATGACCAAATAGATAACTTTCTTCATAATGATTCTTATTTTCATTAGTTTCATATTTATTGGTTTGAGCATTAAAAATAACTTGCGATTTAATTGCTGTTTCTGTAATTTTTTGCTGAATTAGCGAGTTATTCTTAGGCGCAGCTTCTAATAAATAATTCAAAACACTTGCAATAACAGCCCGTTCTTTCTTTTCCTGATATAGTCTATCACTCATAATTTCTTGATAACGTCTACCAATTTGTTTATAACCTATTAATTCATCACAAAAATTAACAATTTTCTGTGGGTCACTTTCGAAAGTATAGGTAGTCAAGCGCGGAAATAACCATAGATAAAAATCTACTTCATCTTGTATTAAGGTATTTCTAATACCTCTTGCTTCTCCTTCCACGCCACTAGTTATTATCCCTCCTTCTTCATAATAAGAGGCACGATACATAACGTGTTGGTGAAAATTTTTCATCACTTTAGCTAATTCGTTATTTTGATGCTCAAAACGCTTCAAACATAAAATTTCATATTCTTTATAAGGCATAATTAGTTAGATAAAGAGTCATTATGCTTTACATTATAATTTATGTTAAATAAATAAACAAATTGATTTGTATTTAGCAACAAATAGTTCACTCATAAAGCTAAACTTAATTGCACTTCACAAAAGGAATAAAATTGGATTCATTATTTTGAGAAGCGAATTCACACTGATAAAATAAGAGTTTTTTAGCCTGTGCACGGGAAGCATAAATAGTTAAATCATAGGCCCCAAAGATAAATTTTTTAATTTCACTTATTATACGTTCAATAAAAGACAGCTTATCCACCTCATGCTCAGTTTTATTGAGTTCGATAAACATATGATGAAACAGCTTATCCGGAACTTGGCATGGTTTTTCTAACGAGAAAGAAAGTGCTTGAAGTTTCAATTTTAAAGCCACACTAAATTGATGTTCATCTTTTTTATGTTCTATAAAAGTGGTTAAAATAAGCTTTTTCAGCTGATTCAAAATTATCTTATTTTCTGCATATATTTTTTTTAACTCCTGTTTTTCTTGTTCAGAAATATCAGAGGCAAGATAAACAGGATTAGCCCCTAATTGAACCATTAATTTTCGTAAAAAAACGTCTTTACATAAAGTTAAAGCAGTCACTTTATAAGTATAGTTCTTATTTAGTTCTTCTTGATATAAATAAATCAAATGCTGCAATAAAGTACTATCTGATGGTTTTGCATTAAGTAAAGAATAGTGCAATAAAGACATTCCTTGAGCTCTTTGGATAATCCATAAAGATTCTTTATTATTTTGTTGCTTTGCCAATTCAAGAATAGATATTTTTTTCTTATTGTTCTCGATTGTTGCAAAAGCAAGCTTTGGATAACGTAATAATAATCCTTTCATTCCATTAATATTATTTTTTTCTATGGCTTTAATAAAAGCGCTCAAAATGATAGAAGGAGCCCCCTGGGTTTTTATTGCTGCAGAAACTTCTTCTTCCAATCGTTTTAAATTGTTAATGTTCTTTTCAGAAAATTTAGATTTAAAACAATTTAATACTTTTGGTGTTAAATATCCTCCGCATTGAATAAATAAACGCGCCGTATAAATATCTTGAACATGAGCCAAAATAGGTAGTCCAGCAAATGAACTCATATTAGGATTACTTCCATAAGCTAAACACTGTTTAATTTCATTCATGTGTTTCCGGTTTAGCTTATTTTTATAAGTTAATTCAACTAAAGATTCTTTAAATGTTAGTTTTTTAGATTGACCCTCTAGATCAAAGAGAATTGTCTCTGGCGAAGTCAGACAAGCATCAATATCCTGCATTAAATATTGACCATTTCCTCCTTCCCATCGAATTGTACCTTTCAATAAGCTGTCATAACATGCATCAAAATGCTCTTTAGGAAAGAGCTCTGGCATGTCAACAGAGGCTTCTGAATGTATATAAACTCTTCTCTTGGGATTTAGCTCCTGAGTTACCTCTGCTTCAATACTAGTGGCTCCTCCAGTACGGATGATTAATTGATCTACATTTTGAAACATTGAGGCCATGGCCTTTTCGTCCTGAAATGATAAAGGAATAATTTTAGCTGTTTTAGGCCAACTAATTCCTGCCATGTTAAGCTCTTCCCGCTTTCTGTCCAAATGCTCTCGCAATTTAGCATAGACTGTCTCAGTACTCCCATCATTTTTACCTGCAGCAATAAACAACATCTGCCTTCCCTTATCATCCAATTTCGATCGAATTACTTGTTCAATATATTGATCTACATAACGAAGGATAGAAGAGCTGCTTTGACTTCCCAAAACAATCATTGCAAATTTATCATTAGCTTGTTTTGTAATTTTAAAATGCCTATTTTCTTGATGTGCTTCGCTCTCTAATAAATTCTCGACATAAGCCTGTTCTGTTAAAGGTTCTTTTATTGAACTGACAAAAGAATCATCTGCCTCTGTTCTTAAATAGAGTATTTCAGGATCTTTATAAGACTTAGAATCTAAAAACAAAGGCCTTACATAAGGAGGAACTATTTTAAAGTTAATATGATATATTTTCTTGCGTTTTTTAAAGTGCTCTTCGGATTCATCGGCATTAATTAAAGGTTTATTGACTACCTCTACAGTCAAAAATTTAGCTTGTTCAACGGTTATTCTACTAAGTGAATCTAAATAATGAACTGTTTTTTCAGTGAGGAACTCTGAAATAATTTTACGTACTTTAATTAAAGGAGCTTGAGAATTTAAATTTTTACGACGCTCATTTTCAGCACTTACGGCATGGCAAATTGTATCGGTCGATAAAGCTTGAGTGTCAATTATTTCTTCTATATCAGGATACTGCTTAAACAACTTCATCAAATTACTATAAATAGAAGAAGCTTGTATCTTTTCAGCAAAATATTGTTTATCAATAAGACTTTCAAGTTTAGCAACACCACTCATCCCTCCTTCTTTTTGAAAAGAATCCCATTTATTAACATTTTCTGATCCAGAAAAAATTTGATAATAGAGTATTTCATAAGAAGGAACCCAAGGTTCAGAATTATTAGCGATTTTTTTATTAACACCCATAATATCTACAATATAGATATCTTGTTCAGAAATATTTTTTTTGAGTAGAGAGTTTTTTTGAGCCCCAGCATAAACAAGATGAGCCCCACCACCGGATGAAGTTAAAATCAGATAGCGCATAGTCTTTTCCTTCTCTAAATATATCCCTTCGCTAATGAGTATACATTATATTAAATTACTAAAAAAACATACATTTACCCGTTAAATGGTTCAAAATGATCAAAAAAAAGATTTGCTAAAAATTTTTGTAACTCTCTATGTATGTCATCCTGAACCTAGTGGAAGAAAATCATCGAATATTTTATGATAAAATTTTATTACACGATTTCATCATGTATTTGCATTCTAAAAGAAATATTCAGCTAATTATTTGGATAATGCTGTTTTTGCAATACAGCATTAATTGTTATAATAGAATTAATCCTTTCATACGTCGTTTGATTTTTAGCGGTGGAGAAGTAAAAGGAATTCTATATCCTGGTTCTTTGAAAGCACTTGAAGAAGCTCAAATAATTCAAAACGTGAAAGAAATTTCAGGCTGCTCTATAGGAGCAGTTATGGCTGGATTCGTCGCTGTTGGTATGAGTAGTGAAACATTTCGAACTGTTACTTTACAAACAGACTTTCAATACTTACTTGGAGAGCGTCATGGTTTCTTGTTCAAGAGAAATACTCCCGGCTGTTTTCCCATTAGCAAAACAGGTCTTCCTTTAGAGCATTGGATACGCGATCAATTACAAGCTTCCGTCTCGCAATTTTTTGCTAATAACCAGAATTATTATGGCTTACATGAATTAAAAGAAAGATTTTATCAAAATAATAGTACTGAACTCACTTTTGCTGATTTGGATTTATTAAATAAGTATGTCCCCGAGCGATTTAAAAAACTCACTGTAGTTGCAACTCATTTTCCTGAAGGAACTCTAGCTATTTTTAATGCAAAAACAAGCCCTTCTCTTGATATAGCTAAGGCTATTCGGGCTTCAGCTTCTTTACCAATTGTTTTAACTCCCATCACAATAAATGGCACATTATTTATGGATGGTGGATTAGTAGATAATCTTCCTGATTATTTTGAATTAGAAGAAATGACCAATAAACAAAAAGATAAAACCTTACTTTTTACTTTTAACGATGAATTGGATGATAAAAACTCAGCCCTTTTTCGTGCTTTACATGGCTCAGAAAAAGAACAATCCACTTTATTTCAACCGTCTTTATTTGATTATTTTAAATTAAATTATTTATTAAAATGGATATTGGGATTAAAGAATAAAGAGTTGTTAACTGACAAAATAGAAGCTAACTATCAACGCATCCGCCAAGAATATCCTTTACGTACGGTTGCTTTAGGTCCAGGAAAACTTAAAACAATGGATTTTATTAACGCCAAAAAACTTACTCGCATCATGTGGGCTTTTGGGTATATAGATACTTTAAATTTTCTTGTGCATCATGATCTCGCTCAAGAAAAAAAAACTGAATTCGTTCAACTACTTCACTACTTTGCCTCTATCTATTCGTCTATTTTAAGCCAAAGCGATAACAAAAATATTCAAAATAAATTACTTGAGGAAGTACACTCTCTTTTGAATAATAAACTACCCTGGGTATGGTCAAAACCTAATCCTTATCAAGAATTACTCTACTCCATCAAGAAACAAGCTGAAGCTCAACCCGATTGTTTAGCCGCTTTTTCCCTTTCACTCGCTGTTGAATATTACCATCAATATATCAACTCCTCAGAACTACAAAAACAAATTGCGGAAAAAGTCCAAGAGAAAAATAGGCCTGTTCAAACTAAACGCTGGCATTTTTTTAAATCAATTACAAATACCTCTGACTATTCTTTACAGCCAAACCATTCGATATCAAATAAGGTTCATATTAAACCATTTTAAATTTATTTAGACACTGCTTGTCACCTCCTAATAAACAATGTTATGTTTCCTATACCATTTGCGGCTATAAGGAAATATCATGCCATCAAGCGCTACAACTCAATGGGAAGCTTTTACATCTTATTTGCCAACACGCAAAAATTTTGCTGCTAACACAATAGAATTTTCTAGTACAGCCCTACAAATTGCCTCAGAAATTATTACTTTTGTTGGAGGATTAGGCTTTTTTGTTACACCTCTTATAGAAGAGGTGTACAACCAAATGCTTGGAAAATATATATATTATTCAGTAACTGGTGATATAAAATTAGATTTTGAATCTCCTAATATTACAGCAACTGATACAATTGATAACTTACCTTTATTTTCCAGCAAAATACTCTTTAATATTCCATTTCCACACAATCTTTTTACAGCCTCAGCACTTTTATTTAGTCTAGGAGGAAGTGGTCTTCTTCTTTCTTCCGTTTTAAAAAAATACGGTTCTTCTTTACATGATTATCACCAAGCCGCACGACCAACCGAACAAGAAATAAACAACGCACAAGCAATGAATAGACGAACAGCTATAACGAGCACTGCTTTGCTTATTGGCTCTAGAGGAGCTGCTATTTATGCTACTAGTATTATTAGTATGACCATGACGCTAAGAAACGTACCCTCTATTTTAGAAAATTTTTCTATCTATTCTTCAAAAAATTTAACCATTGATAAGAACACTTTTAATGCTGATCTGAAACTAGCAGAAAGTATCTTTTTTATACTTAATCTTTCTATGAAATTTATAACTAAGATCGATTTTTCTGAGCTTAAAAAAGCAGCAGAAAAAGGAAGTCAGAACATTAATACTCATGAGTATTATCTAGGTATAGCAATGGCAGGACTTGCTTTGTTTTTAGGATTTGCTGCTTTAAAATTCCAACAAAAAAATGACCATTATAAAAATATTTTATTACGCCATCAGCATGCTCAAGAATTGCTAGCATTAGAAAATCTATCAAATGAACCAAATGAAAACTCATTAGCAAATAATCGTAATCGTATGTTTGCGGTAATAAATCCCCCTAAGCCTCCAGAAACTAAAGAGATAACTTTCATAGATGAACAAAAGATACCATTAAATGAACAAGAGATAATATTAAATCGAATGGTATAAAATCTGATTTATTTTCAAAATAGATCTTGGAAAAAATAATAAAACAGCCTATCTTAATAAAGTCAACTTACTTATAAAGGATTATTATGACTCAATATAAATCAAGGATGTTAACTATTTTCCTCACTTTTTTCATTGTATCCACACTTCATGCGGCTAATAAATTAGGAATGCGCAATGGAAGATATTGTGAAATTATTTTGAGCGCCTCATTAAGTCAATATAAAGTGTATAATACCTGGGGTCTTAATATGTGCCCAGAAAATAAATGGCAGGCAGTAACGGTCGAAAAAGTAAAACAAGAAACTAAAGCGTCAAGAGTGCATTTAAACGGACCTCGATATTGGGTAATTGACGGCTTTAAAAATACTAACTTAATCAACCCTACAGTTACTGTAATTGCTGGCATTCCAATGCGTGAAGCAGGAATAGTGCATTTAGGACTTATGGATTTACTCAAACTGCATAAACCTTATCAAAATCATGAAGTCAATCGTGAAAGCACCTGGATTTATCAAGCTCATAAACCGGTTTATGAATTAATTAGCCCTAAAGGCGAAGTTTATGTGATGCAATCTTATAGTATTGAATCTCATCCCCAAACCCTGGCTTCTTTAAGTAATTTAGGCAATACCTTGCATTTGCCTAATGGTTGGCATTTTAAAACAGGTATATTGAAAAAAACTCAAACTCTAGCAACACAGAACAAAAAGGCTTTTGTTATTCAAGATGATTTTTATAATACGTATCAGCTGGCAAACCATGATTTTTTACCTTAAAGCATCATTAACATCAATGATGTTAATGCATCAATAAAAAACTAATGAACAAAAGGATTTTTGAACATGAATAAAGTAAAACAGGTACAACCTCCCGAATTTGAGTTAATGCAACGCCACAAAGGCTGGCTTTTATTCCTAGGTATTGTTCTTCTTCTATTAGGAATTATTGGTCTTAGCATGGAATTTATGCTGACCCTAGTAAGCATGTATTTTTTTGCGGCTCTTTTAATTGTTGCAAGTCTTTCGCATTTTGCTGATGCGTTTCATTATAAAGGACTAAAAGGTATTTTATGGCAAATTCTAATTGCTCTACTCTATCTTTTTGCTGCAATAGTGATTGTCTATGATCCTCTTCTTGCCTCTACTGTACTGACCGCTATATTAGCGTGGTTATTAATTATTATTGGCGTCAGCCGTATTGTTATGGCCTTTTATGTAAAAAATACCAATGGTTGGGGTTGGATATTTTTTGCAGGACTATGCTCATTGATTTTAGGTTTACTTATTTTATTACAATGGCCAATTAGTGGTCTGTGGGTTATAGGAATGTTTATTGCCATTGATTTAATTGTTATTGGTTGGACCTATCTTTTCATAGCACTTTCTCTAGACTCAAGCTCAAAATAATCATGCAGAGTTGTGAATACATTCCTCGACCTATTCAAGGAATGTATTCTCTATCTATTTAATTTTTCCTTAAGCCTCTTTGCATATAATATGACCGTTTTGTTTCTGACTTATAAAACGCTCTAGTTATTTTTATTAAGGAACGTTATGAAAAAAATAGTACTTAGTCTGCTTTTTTCACTTCTAGCGCTAAACGCCTATAGTAGTGAATTGAATACTTCTTTTCCCAATGAAATTTCAGTACGAGAGCATTGGATAAGCCTTACCAAAAGCTATGATATTGAAACGAAAACTCATAAATTAGGAACCATATACCGTCGTTTTTTTAGCTTGCTTTTAACTTATGATTTTTATGATCCTAATAATATTAACACGCTAAGTGCTAAAGCTCGCTTTTTCTCTTTCGGCGTTCATCTTGATCTCTATGATCCTGCAAATAAAATAGTAGGTAGCGTACAAGAAAAAATATTTACCTTCTTCCCTACTTTTGAAATTTATGCGCCTGATTTATCTACTAAACTTGCTAAAGCAGAAATGAATTTTTGGGGCACTAAATTTTATATCTATGATCCTGCTACTAATAAAGAAATGGCTATCATGTCTCGTCCTTTCTTCCGTTTAAAAAATGATTGGACTATTAAAGTAACCAACCAACATTTATTAGAGAATAAGAATATTGATCCACGAGTATTAATGACGGTTCTTGCTGTGCAAGGAGAAATTGAAGATTGGCAAAATAATGATAATAACTCTTCGATCAAAGCCTCCGCAGTCAAATCTAATGCAGCCATACCTTCAGCGCTTAACAGTTTAGTTAAATCTAATTTAAATAAAACTGAGCCAGTAAACCAGAAGGAACTTGAAGCCTTAGCCAATGAATTAGATCAAAATTTTATTGCTGCAAATCCAAATAGTGAAGATCAAAGTAATGAAGAACGAATTCAAGCCTTTACTTCATATTGTAATAATTTAATGCAAACTCCAGGACTTCCCGAAGAAAAGAAAAATGCAATTCAAACTTTATTAAATCTTCGTTTACAAGGCCATAACTAATCTTTTTATTGAGGTGAACTCCTTAGCTCACCTCAATCCATCATTAAAATTTTCAATAACTTTACATTTTGTATTTTTAAAGAACAAAAAAATCCGTCTATACTGTGGTTAGTCTTTACTGGTTAATGGTTGACAAGGATCAGATCTATATTTAATTTATCCCACATTAGACTTCTTGCATAACCTGTGTATTTGGTTTTAGTGCAAGACGCAAAGGCTTCGAAGAGCAGAGTTTAGCTAACTAAATGAGCACCGGAGAAACCTTTGCAAGGCGGCAATAAAGCCAAAGACGCAGGTTATGTAAGAAGTCTATTTGAAATACCTCAAAAAAATGGATTGTAGTTGGGTACCTTAACTTAAGCGAGTCAGTGATGTCTTTCAAAAAAATGTCCTATTTATCTTTAGCATGGTTCTTGATGCAAGTTAATTTAAGTTATGCAGTAACAGCGCCTCAACCCAATCCCGCCATAAAAGCAGAAGTACAAAGTAGTGGCAGTCAATACTGGTCGAATGTGTCGATTAAATTAACGAATACAAGTACTAGTGATATTGATTTTCGCAACAGTTCAATTGAAATAAATTTACCAACCTCTGTAAGCGATGTTTATGGAAGTTATTCTCCATTAAGTTGGCCAACCATTAAAGTGGATTCAGTAGCTAGTGGTTCAGTTAATAAAATAACTATCGGACTTAGCTTTGGTACTGACAGTTGGGTACAAACGAATTTACCCTCTAACAAAAGTATTACTATTCAATTTGGTGTTCCCAGCCTCGTGAATAATGCTTCTATTGCTAGTAGTGTGAAGGTTTATACTAACTCTATACCACCAATCACGACAGGAAGTATTACTATTCAAAGTCCCCAAAGTCCAGGAAGCGATGCGGGTACAACTGCTAACGCAAGTTTAAGTGGCCCTATTAGCAGCCCCATGCAAATTACACTTCCTTGGAATAGCAGCAAAAATATTGCGTCTTTACCTTTTGGTACTTATACCATTCATAGCAATCAAGTTGGTGTATATCCTGGCGGCCAAGATGTACAAGTTACTCTTAATAGTAACAATCCAAATGGAACAGCATTATTAAGTTATGGCCCAGCAATAAAAAATGCTAGCTTAACTATTACTACACCCACTGCTCCGGTTATTAATGCTCCAGCTCCATCAGCGTATTTATCCAACAATGGCTCAGTTTCAATCATTGCTCTAACCTGGGGAGCAAGTAAGCAGATTCCTCTTATTGATAAACAGAGCTATCAATTATGGGTGCCTGATTTTACAATGGGCGACAATGTATATAGTTCAAATATTCCTGAAACTAAAGCGTTAAATTTTGTTGCCTCTGCTACTAAGGCAACTGAAGTAGCCTTGCAGTTCCAGGCAGCTCCCATTCCTACTTTAAATGTTAATTTAGAAATTACAGGTTTGCCACAAGCTTCAAGTACAGTCAATGTGAGTTTAGTCAGCACTAATAAAACGTATACTTTTAGTAATTTAGCCAATGGAAGTCACCCCATTACAGTGCAAACAGGAACTTATAATATAAGTTCTAGCCTTTATACTCTTCAAAGTAAATCCTACACTCCCACATTAAATAACCCTTATACTTTTTCTGAAGGAGTTACGATAAACATCCCTTACAATCAAGTAAACACAGCGTTATTGATGCCCTTTAAAGACATGACATTTAATATGAATTGGTCAACTTCACCAGCAAGCTCTAATCTTCAAGAAATTGCAGATAATTCGCAAAACTATTCTTATATTTTAGCTTTTATTACACAAAATCAATGGGATACTGGACACTGCTATCCTGCTTGGGGAGGCCTACCTTCGCTTGCATTAAGTGCTAAACTATATCAACAAGAAACTCAATATATCCAATCAAAAAATGGTATTGTAGGAGTATCTTTTGGTGGTGAAAATGGCCAATCTATTGAAAGTACTTGCACACAAACAGAGTTAGTACAAGTCTATCAATCCGTGTTTGATATATACAATGCGGCCTTTATTGATTTTGATATTGAAGGAGGCGCTCTAGGAGATAATGCTGCCAATACCAACCGATTCAATGCACTAAAAAATTTGCAAGCGAGCAATCCCAAAGCACAAGTAAGCTTAACCTTGCCTGCTAATATAGATGGTTTTCCAGCTGAAGCGCTTGCTTTAATTCAACAAGCAAAAGATTTAGGAGTATCTATTAGTCAATACAATATGATGACAATGGCATGGTATTCTCAAAAATTACCAGGAGCTATATCAGATAGTGTTATTGCAAGTGCGCAAAAAGGATTTCAACAATTACAGGCTATTTTCCCTGAAAAGTCTTCGGCAGAAATTTGGTCTATGATTCGAGTCACTCCAAAGATTGGAGTGGATTATGATCAAAGTATTTTTTATCCTGCAGATGCAAAACAAGTGGGGCAATTTGTAAAACAAAATGGTTTAGCAGGAATTGGATTTTGGTCTGCTGATATTGATAGAAATCAAAATAAAACTCAAAATTGTAATCAAGGAGCCAACCCTGATTGCTCTGGTATTTATCAAGCACCTTACGATTTTACCAAAAACTTTATGTCAGGCTTAGCTCAATAATTAAAAATAAGGAGCGATTTTAAGTGCGGTTTTTTTCGCTACACTCAGGATGACGAGTCTATAAAAAAACCGCACTTTAAATCACACCTTAATTGCGTTATTTGACTGGAGGAGAAAAAATATAATCATGAAATTGATCATAGACATGAGCGCCACCTGTACATATATTTTCAGCTACATTTTTGTTATCTTTTGTATTGGAATAAGGAGGAAATAAACCCGGAAACCACCCAGAGTTTTTTTTACTTCGTCCGATCTCATGTAAAGCAAACCCTCCTAATGCAATGATAAAAGATGTAGGGCCTCCACCTAAACGAGCAACCATAGGCAACATCGCCAAATTAAAAATAGCTGCCACATTAATTGTTTTTTGCACATCGCTTACCTTAGAATCTTTTTCAGACATATCTACTCCTTGATAAAACAGATCAATCACAGAATAGGTTATTAAAGCTTAAAACTCAATATTAGAAATCAGATGTAACCATTAGACTTCTTTCGAAACTCGCTGCAGAGAGCAAATTGCTTCGCCGATTCGGTGCTCGAATCCTCATGTACTTGCGTGTACACTCCGGTCCTCCGCTCCGAGTCTCCTCGCACTTTGCTCTCTGCAGCGAGTTTCGAAAGAAGTCTATTACTTTTTTTTCAGGTTTAAGGTTTACTTAAGGTTTCGACCATTATACTTCTCTCCAAATTTCAAGATAAGGAAAGCCCATGCCTTTAAGATTATTAAAAGGTATACGTCATTTTAAAAACAATCAATTTAAAGAAAAAGAAGCCGTATTTACTGCATTAAGTCAAGGCCAAGCACCTGATGTACTTTTTTTTGGTTGTATCGATTCACGAATTGATCTTAGATTAATAACTAATGCACAACTAGGTGAACTTTTAGTAGCACGAAATCCAGGCAATATAGTACCTCCATTTTCCTCCAACCCATCAGGTGAAGCATCCAGTAGCGAATTTGCTTTAGAGCACCTCAATGTTAGCGAAATTATTGTTTGTGGTCACTCCCATTGTGGAGCAATGAAAGGATTGATGACTCCTGGCATAGAAAAAACATTACCTAACACAGCAAATTGGCTTAATCATGCCAAAGATGCCTTAGAACACGTGCATCAACATCATCCTGAATTAGATGACGATCCCGAACAAAAATTAAAATGCCTTACGCAGAATAATGTTCTTCTACAAATCGAGCACTTAAAAACACATCCAGCTGTCGCTAAAGGTCTTGCAGAAGGTAAATTAAAAATTCACGGCTGGTATTATGAGTTCGAAAAAGGAGAAATTTATATTTACAATTCAACTAAAAAAGCGTTTATTGCTTTTGAAGAAACAGTAGATGAAATTGCTCAAAAACAATTAAAACAAATTGTTGAAACCGAAGCATTAGATTATTTGACTCATCTAACTCCTCAAAATCCTTTCAAACACTTTTCTTATTTAAAAAGTAATCCTGAACAAATTGAAGTGAAGTTAATCTGGGATGGTATTAAAAATAAAGTAAGAAAAAAAGCTATTGATGAATTAGGGGAGTTATACCTCACGAGTACTGGTACATTAAGTCCTCAATTTAATAAATTATTAGATAAAAGCCCTTTTGTCCTAATACCCAGGCCCAATAACCAATACCAACAATTAGAACAATTGTTTAATGAAACATTACTTATTAAATCTAAGAGCCAACAAACAGAAAAGCAAAAAGCACTTTTAAAAGCGATAGAAAAACTAAAAAATCATACACTTAATTGTTTTGCCAATAAAGAAAAACAATTTGATTTTACTAATTGTATGCTTTTAGCAAAAGGAGTTAAGGACTTCAATGACAAATTAATAAATAAGACGGCCTCTGCTTCAGACATTGAACAATTTAAAACTTTAAGCAAAAATTTTAAACCTAATGCAAGTAGTGCTATTTTAACCAGCATCTTAGCAAGCATTGCTGCTCTAGCGACCGCATTAATAGGTGGATTTATTATTGGAAATCCGCTAGGTGGCGTAGCAGCAGGAATAACTATTATCGCAGCACTGAACTTAGGACTCTGGGCTCGTAAAGATCCTATCAAACAGTTTATAAAAACTGCAGAAAAGATACATGAGAATCACGAGGAACAACCTGTGCGTTTATGCAAAATATGCGCTTAATGGCGCTGCTTTAAGATGTTTCTCTACGTCCCGTGACAAGCCGAGGGACGTAGTGAGCAGAGTTAAGGCCTTCAAGCACTGCCATTAGCTCATAAACCCAACCAACGAATAAATTTATCAGTTGACTGTACCCGTACAGAAGAAGTGCCATTAAAACTTACTGTATAAGTTTTAATTTTTCCATTATTATTCGCTGAGGAATTAATACTTTTAATCGTTCCTAAATTTACAATTTTCATTTCGGTTTCATAATAACCACGCACCATACGCAAGGTGGGAATTACAAAATACATGGATTGAATAGCTTGACTATCATTTTGAGTACTGACTTGATTTAATTCTTTTTCATTAAGCGCAATATATTCTTCCCGCTCAATTTGTCTTCTCAGCATACGGCCTAAAGGTGCTTGAGCATGGAATATTTTTTCATATTGAGTAGCGGGCATCACAAGAATAGGTCTATCTTCTCCACCTTTATAGACTTGCGCAAAAAAGACATCATCTCGATGTTCCTCTTCTATTTTTGTTCTTTGATTATTAATGCTAATTGCTGTTTTTGGTTTATCGCAAGTAAGAAACTTAGATTTATTAAACCATTCATCACTAGGATAATAAACTACCATCAATGATTGATCTTTAATTGTATTAATAATAGATTGATATATCGCTAAAGGAATTGCAGGACAACCCCAGCTGCGTCCAGGCCGACCATAGCGCTTGATAAAGGCTTCATCCAAGTACCATCCACCATGCATTACTATAGATCGATTCATGGCATTATCATTAAAATTTCGCTCTAACCCCTCTAAACGTAAAGAAAGACCTTCTCTTCCATAATAAGCTTTATCAGTCTTATAAACTCCAATACTACTGGCTTTGCTATTATATTTATTGGAAAAGTTATCTGTTAACAACGTACCGGATTTAATTCCGTGGGATACATAAGTATTAAACAATAATTTTTTCTGCGTTAAGTCAAAAATCCATAATCGTTTTTGGTTGGAAGGAAGAGAATAATCTATCACTGTTAACATATTATTACGATTTATATTATAAGTTGTACTACATTTTAAAGCCGTAACTACTTTATTAATAACCGCTTCACTTAAATTAGGTGCTTGTACGTGTAAAATCTCTTTTAATTCTTGAACATTAACTTGAGGATAAATAGAAGGAATTTCACTCATTAAACCTATATTTGCATAAGAACTAGTATTTGACATAACATTGAATGACGTAGGAGACAAACCAAATGACGTAACTGCTAATAGCGATAGCAGAGTATTAATCATGATAGTTCCTTGTTGTTAATCTGAAATTTAATTCCTATTTTTACTATAGCTCAAATTGAATTAGTTGATGGGTGTAAAAGAAAAAATAGATTAGGGTCTGTTGACATTTCACCTGCCGCCTACGTGCCGCGGACAAGCCTTTCAATTAGCCTTAAGGTTTTAGTTGACTATAAAGTCCGTTCATGCTGAGGAGGCGCGTTAGCGCCGTCTC
>CAMFHA010000043.1 GCA_945952115.1 uncultured Legionella sp.
TGAATAAGTCATAAATCAATAATTATAACTATTTTATAAGGACTTAGCTATATAAAAATTTCAATTGATTGTAAAATAGAAATCTCGCCAAATTTATTAGAAATTTTGCATTTTTATTATCCTAGAAAACGCAGTTGAATCGTAGCGAGAGTGTTTTTAGTGGACAATGCTCTATCTTTCTGTATTACGGGCAAAACGGAATAAAATATGGTTAGAACGCTTTGTTGCTGTTTCCACAGCATCTGTTGAAGTCATTAAACCGGCAAACATTGCTTCTAATACTTCATCTGTAATCGTACGAATTTGATTTTGTGGCCCCAAATGCTTTAAAGAATGATTGATTTGACTCTCTTCCAAATCAATCCGGGCTAATGCTAGATTGGGATGTTTGCTGGCTGTTAATATCGGAGTATAGATTCCTTTAAGGCCTATCGGCAGATAACCTGTATGTTCATGCCAATGTTGTTGTACTTCTGGTCTTGCTAAAAAAGTAAAAAATTGAGCAATTCCCTTATATTCTTTCTGTGTTTGCCCTGCAACCGCCCATAAAGCAGCACCACCTGCTATATTAGCATAACGTACTTTACTTATTTTATTATCCAAAGGCATACTAGCTACCCCTAATTTAAAAGTAACTAAAGCAAGTAAACTATTATATGCTCCTGACGATTGACTAAACAAAGGACAAACACCACTCGTAAATAAAATAGTAGCATCGTCGACACGACCTGCGTAACGAAAATAATGTTTTTGATGCCAACGTTTTAAACGCTCAAAATGCGCAATAAGTTCTGGAGTATTAAACAGTGCTCTTAAAGAATGTTCACTAATCATAGTTAAACCATGAATAGCCATATAAGATTCAAATAAAACCCAACTAGGATAAGCACTAGTATAAGTGCAATCGTAGCCCTCTTTTGTTAATTTTCGAGCTAAAATTTCCATCTCATCCCAAGTTTTAGGGAAATTCATTGAGTCATAACCAATCTTTGATAAACTATCCAGATTATAATAAATAATAGGAACAGAAAGATTAAAAGGCATTGCCATTAGCCTACCTTGTTCGCTATAAAATGCACGAACTGACTGAATAAAATCATCTTCTGGCAAGCTCAGTGCTTGTTCTTGCATCAAATCACTAACAGGCTTAATGACTCCTTTAGGGGAAAGCATTATCGAGGTACCTACCTCAAAAATCTGGACAATCGAGGGTGCTTGATGTGCACGAAAAGCAGCAGCAAAGCTAGTCAGTGTTTCTAAATAATTACCTTTATACACGGGTATGATGACATACTCTTTTTGACTATGGTTAAATTCATTAGCTAAGTAACGAACTTCATTACCTAAATGCCCCGCCATTGCATGCCAAAATACTAGTTCAATAGGCTTTGCCTTCACTAAACTGCTTATAAATAAAAAAATTAAAATACAAATTATTCGGTTCATTTTAATAAATCAGGATAATCACTAAATACAGCATCAACACCCCACTGAAATAATTTATTAGCAAGACGTTTACGATTCACTGTATAAGCGCAGACCATATAACCTTGTTCTTTAACCTCTTTGACTCGTTCAGCATTTAAAATTTTTCTATTAAAATGAATAGAAAAGCAATGAAGCAATTTTGCCTTTTCTAACCACTGCGGATCCCATACATCTAATAACAACCCAAGAGGCATTTCAGGAGCAATACTTCGGCATAAGGATAACGCTTCCCAGTCAAAACTGGATAATAAAGGTAGAGGTTTATTAACAGGCCAATAACGATTTAAGGTACTTAAAACAGCGGTGGTAGTTGGTTCTATTGTTCCTGGATAAGGTTTTATTTCTATGTTAGCTTGCATGGAAGAAAAAGAAAGCCATTTTAATGCGTCCTTAAAATGCGGGATAGACTCTCCCTTATATTGTTTAGAAAACCAAGAACCAGCATCCAGCTCTTGTATATAAGAAGCATCTACTTTTCCAACCTCTCCTTTGCCATTGGTTGTTCGTTTTAAATTATTATCATGAATTAGAAAAGGCTCGCCATCTTGACTGCACATTACGTCAAATTCTATAAAACGACATCCCATTGACAACGCTTTATCAAAAGAAGCAAGCGTATTTTCAGGTGCATAAGCTGAGGCGCCTCGATGCCCAATTATTTTATCTAACACTAGCAAATCAGCTCTCCGTTTTACGGTTAGAAGCCACTTCAACGAAAGCCGTTAAAGTTAACTCATTACTCACTGATAAAGAAGAGACTGTAGCACCGCCTTGAACCATTAAATTATTCATTGCTTTGACTTGATAAGCCACAGGTGGTTGTGGATTATCTCCTTCTATAAAATCAATAGAAGCCACACTATATCGCTGATTAGGATACATTTTATTAATGCGATCTAATTCATCATTAACTTGTTGATACAATTGTTTGCGCACTGCTGCACGAACAATTTGGATTTCATCTAAACTAGGCTTAAAATCAATCCCATTAATAGAATATTGTGCTCCTGGTTTACTAACAGATTTTGCATTTTGATAAATATCTGTTAATACACTTTGATTAACTCGTACTTGCGCTTGCACATTTACTTTTTCCAAACCAGAACTATCTTGTGATCGATCAAACGACAATAAATGCCAATCTCCTTTTGCGATCTTATTAAGATTATTCATTATATCTAAACGTGCTTTAACTAAATCAGTGTTGGTTAAACTAACATCAATAGCTACATTTAATAAAGCATTTTGAGTGCTTACCCACTGTTTTGCAGAAGTCTGAAAATGTATTTTATCTAACACTAGATTAGATAAAAAAGGAGTTGGTGGAGGAAGGGTTGCTTGAGAAAAAGATATCTGACTCAGCACCATTAAAGCTACTAGTGTAGCAATTTTTTTCATCCCTTCTCCCCCGAGAAAATTAATTACATCAAGTTTATATCAGCTTATATAAAGACACCATCCTAATAATTAATATTTTTAGTTGCACACCCCATTAATAACACAACTTTTAAGATCTGTGGCAAATTTATAATTATTATTTTGATCATAAGTCGCTTCCCAGTTAAACACACCACCTATTGCACCATAGGCTTTGGGAGGAATATAACCACCACAACTTGAATTACTTGCTACTGCAGTTTTTAAACATTGTAGTGCACGTTTTATGGTGCTAGTAGGTGTAACAGGCGATCCATCACTTGCGCCATTGGCGTTAGGAGCAGGATAACCAATCACAACTTGTGAAGGCTGCAAATAAGTAATATAAGGTTGAAAGCCTGTATTAACTCCACTAGCTAATTTAGCAGGCCAATTAGCTAAAAGATCGGTAGCCATAGCCACAGAAAAATCGGGGCTAGAAGTAGGATTAGTACCATAACAGACTTGATTAATGCCATAGGCACAACCGGTATTATATAGCTGAATACCAACCCAAGCCAAAGAAGTATGAGTTTGCATTACTAACGAAGCATAATTACCCCATGTTCCATCAAAGCCACTAGTTGCTGCTATATTGGCAACTTGTGGTGTTAAACTAATTAATAATCCTGGGTTTTGAGTATGCATACTATTAATAATGCTAGCTAAAACTGCAATATCTCCTTGAGGTTGACTAAAAGTTCCTCCTCCATTAAGTCCATGCTCAATATCAATATCAAAGCCATCAAAACCATAACTTGTTATTAAACCTTGTAAAGAGTTAATAAATGTTTGTTTAAAAGTATCAGCAGAAGAGGCTGAGCCTAGTACTTGGTCAAAATCAACTGAAGTATTTGGAAGACTTGAAGAAGCGCCACCTAATGAAAGAAGAACCTTAATTCCCGCTTGATGTAGAGATTGAATATAAGTCTTGGTTACTGTATCAAAAGCTGGTGTAATTACACCTGGAGTAGAAGTACTAAACACACCAAAAGCGATCATTACATGAGTATATCCAGCATTAGCTAAAGCTTGTGCTGAAGGTGGTGTTTTCCACCCAGGAATATAAGTAATAATTCGGCTTCCATTGTCAGTTAATTTGGTAAAATTAAGACTTAAATTAGCATTAGCTGTAGCAGTAAACGGTTGAGGTGAAAAACTAGATGAATAACCAGCAACCGCATCTGCAGTGACATTATAGATCATTCCTTCTACTAGTTGTGCTGTTGTAGTCCCTTGACCATTCATCAAATTGACTGTTTGAGAAACTGCAGCTGCATTATTAGTCGGAGTAAAAGTAATGTTCAAGGTAGTTAACGTAGTTGGTGCTCCGCTCACAGTAATATTAATAGAAGATTGATTCACTGACGCACATTGATAAGTTAATGAGCTTATAGGAATTGTGCTTGAGCGTGCAACGACTAGGGTAGGATTAAATAGTGGTGTACAATTATAACCATTAAAATTAATAGGTGTAGAAGATAAAGTATAAGTACCGCCATCAATTAATTGCCCTACATTGGTAGTTGTATTCCAAGCAATAATTTTAGATACAGTGTTTCCATTCGGGCTTTGTGTTATCAATATGCTAGGATTGGTGCTATAACCAATTAATTGTGGATTTTGAACCCCTAAATTAATACTAATTTGTCCTGCAGCTTGCACTGGAGGAACAGCAGTATAATTCAGACTAGCATTTACCGTTTGATTAGCGACTACAGCTACAGTCGAAGAGGAGACATTTCCTTTATAAACTGTACCATCACTTGCGTTAAGATTTTCAGGAGCGAGGCTATAAGTACCAGCAGATAAACCAGCCACGGTAACACTCGTAGCCCAGGGCACTTGAATATCTTTTACATTTTGTCCATTAAGGCTTAAATGCACAACGGCATAAGTCTGACTAATATTGGCAGGTTGAGTGCTGCTATTTTTTAATGCTAAAGAACCACTTCCAACCACTGTTCCACTTAAATATACATTAGCACTTCCATCAATATAATCATTTGAACTAACTCCATACTTCAATTGAATTGAATTGCCTGAGGGTAAAAGCGATGAACTCGATGAAGAGGTAGGAAAATGCATGCTCAATGTGGCCAAATAAGTTTTATTACCTTGAGCTTGAGAAGTGATATTTAAAGCATTATCTGGATAAATTAAAGGGGTAAAAGTCCCCCAAAAATTGGTATTTACAGCTGTTTTTGACAGAAAAGATACTGCAGCATTTTGAAAATCTACCGCTTTTCCGCAATTATTGGTTAGTGTTAAAACAACAGATTTCCAATAAGCAGATCCTGTAGCAGTAAATTGAGTAGCAATACAAGTAGTCGGTTGAGCAGTTGATGTTGGTCCTGTTTGAGCATTGCTTCCCTGAGATACAACAAATAAAGCCCCGAGACCTAAAGATACAAGCGTTCTCATAATAACATCTTATTGTGGCTAAGGTATGTATAATTTTAGCACAACAAAATTGCTTTTCAACAAAATACAGATAATTAACCGCTCTATAAGTAAAATTATTGAACAATACCGTTATTTTGGCAAAGACTCTGGATAATTATGAACAATATAATGAATCAGCTTTTCTCTAATCTGATTTCGGAGTACTGATACATCATCAGCATTTTTAGCACTAGCTAAAACTTGCAATTGCATCATTCGTGCTTGCAACTCACTGACCGCAATAGATCCTATATTCCTATCCCATAAAGGAGAATTATTTAAAATAGAATTTAATTCTTCACGCAACTTATCTACAGGTAAAGTAAAATCAACATATAAAAAAACGGTACCAATTAAATTATTATTCTTATCTCGACTCCAATTCTGAAAAACATTTTCTAAAAAATAACTAGTAGGCACTATTAAACGTCGCCAATCCCATAATTTTACTACAACACTTCTAAAATTAATTTCTTCAATAATGCCCATTTCATTGTTTATAACCACACTATCTCCAATCTTAATAGGCTGTGAAAAAGCAATTTCTAAACTTGCTAAAATACTTCCTAGAGATTTTTGTGCTGCGAAGGTAAACACTAGACCGACTACACCAGCAGTAGTCAATACGCTTGCTCCTAATGCTCGTACATTATCAAAAAGCATTAAAATAGCGCCCAGGGTGAGAATGAGAATAAAACTATAAACCATCCGTTTTATAATTAAAGTCTGAGTATAAATTTTTCGGGCAGTATGTGTTCCTCCTTTTTTAGGAAGATAACGGTGAATTAAAAGCTGCTCTGCAATATCAACTACTTTAAATAAAATCCAGCTAATACCAACTATAATCAAAATACTAGTTAATTTGGTAAAAATAAAAGACATTGCTGTTGAAATATTAATGTATTGCACTAATACATTAAATAAAATCAAAAAGGAAAGTATTTTTAAAACCACAATAAAAAGCGGTAAAACAATTTTAATCAATGAATGTTCATCAAAAGAGCTTGTTTTTATTACTAGTAAAAATGCCTTATTAATTATCCGTACTAAAAGCCAATAACTTGCAAGAAAAATACAAAGATAAAAAATACTTTGCTCTAAAATGCTTATTAGAGGAATAATAGCCAGCTCTTTTTTTAATAAATTACTGTCTTGAAAAAGCAAATGAATAATAAACAAACTAAACATCAATAAAACAGGCGCAAACCAGATTTTTATAAATGATTTTAATTGGTCAAGTCTAATTACTTGTTTTTTTCTAAGTTGTTCATAACCTTTTTCTAGTAAAAGCATTGTATTAAAATTCCCAGGCAACATAAATACCCAATGAACCAAACTGCAGTGCGTAAACTAGCTAAATCCATTAAGTAAAAAATATGATAAATCACTCGAGAAACAATATACACCATGGCAAAAACTTGAATTAAAAAACTAGTATGTTGTGTTGCTATTGCAGCTAAAACTACTGAAGAAAACACACTTAAGGCTTCAAAACTATTTTGATGCGCAGCTAAAGCACGAGCACCAAACCCTGTTAGTTGAGCTTGTTGCGCTCGAGGATGGTTATTATCATAACCCCCTAATTTATTCATCGCATAACCTAGAGGGAATTTAGCTACATAAGGTAATACTAGACTAATTAATAAACAAATAAGTAATACATTCATTATGCATCATCCTGATTAATTAAAAAAATATCTTATCGAGATTTAAATTTAATTTCAAATCAAACTTACTCCTCGAGTGCGATTTTTCTTCGTTATTCGTCATCCTTGCTTCTATAGCTATACTCCCAATGTTTTAAGAGGCGAGATTTTGGGTATAAAAAAATCAATTTTAAAAAATTCTTGCAAAATTAAAAATTAATTAGTAATTTAGCGTTCACTATGAGTTATAAACCTCGTAAATCAATTACCCTTATTATTGTATTTATTATCCTCTTTACAATACTTTTTTTATTTGCACGCGAAGCCGCAAAGCATTTGTATCGTGATCCTGAAGTATTATTGAATCGTTACTATTTACTCCGCAACTCTAATCCACAAGCCGCTCAAAATGCTTTAATAATCCTTTTGCAGCAAGATCAATATCATCAGAAAGCATTAAAAGAATTAAGCGAAATCTATCTCCAGAAAAAGGAATTGACTAAAGCATTACCCCTACTAATTAAGTTGCAACAATTAAATCCTCAAGATTTAGCTTATCCTATGCAATTAGCCCTCCTTTATTATAAAAAAGGAGATTGGGATCAGACGCAAGCACTATTGAAAGAATTAAAAAAAACACCTTCTTTGAGCTATAAATTACAAGCTCAAATGTTACTTAATCAAATGGACTCTTATCTACCTTATTATTACGATAATGCATCCATTGCCCCATTAAAAAAAGAAGCTATTATACAAGGCTATCCTATAATAAATGACCATAATCCTGTCTCGTCTAAATTAGGAAAACAGCGCTCAATTTCCCCTGAAAATCTGGCACTCGAATCATTTTATCTTCTAAAAAAATACCATCCTACAGCCGCTTGGAAATTAATTAAAAATATTGTTACTCTGTATCCTAAAAATATCCTGGCATTGAAAGAAGCAGGCTTTTTAGCTATTGATTTGCACCATCGTAATGAAGCCATTCGTTATTTTAGTAAAGCGTATAAGCTAACTTATGAGCCTGCTTTAGCTATGCAATTAGGTTATTTATATGATGAGCCCGGTGGAATAAACACAAGAAGCACCGATAAATATTGGGCATTTCATTATTTTAACTTAGCTACTCATACAAATGATAAATTATTGGAATTGAATGCACAAAATGCAATGACTAATCTTTCAGGTTTGCAAACTAAAGTACTTCCAATGCCGTATTTTGGTGAAGTTTTTTTGGATCCGTTTTCACAAAGCCGTTTTGGTCTTACAGTTAGGCCATTTATTGCACGCCTAGGCATTGAGCATGATAACCGATGGCAATCAAAAACTTATTTTGTCTTTCGAAGAACTCAAGATAATAGATCTATTAATGCTGGACAAATTTCTCAAATTTATGAAGATAATGTACAAGTTTTAGGTGTTGGCGAACAAATAACTCCTATTGCATCTTTGCCCTTAATTGGTTTTGTAGAAGCAGGCCGTGCTTATGATTTAGTCTATCGACAAAGAAAGCCATGGCGTAATGATGTACGAGCCGGACTAGTATATTACAATGAGTTCGGCGCACGACCTGCTTATTTTGAACATCCAACTGCCAATGCTAATTATTACAGTACCTTATATGGAGATTTTACTTATTTCTCGCGTTATCATAACAATTTTATTGCTACTGCAAAAACACACCAAGGAATTCGTCTTTGGCAATATCACAGCATCATGCTGAATGTGTATGTTTCTGGTAGAGTGATAGAAGATACCAATCGTGATTTTTTTAATAATATTGCTGAAGTAGGTCCAGGAATTGGCTTTATTCCTTCAAACCGTTATAAAGTCGAAATCCGTTTTGAACATATCAATGGAGCCTATTTACCTGTGGGAAACAGCATTAATCCTTATGGAAAATATTATACCAATAACCTAGTACAATTATTTTTTTATACTAAACTCTAATGGCCAATGAATTTATAATAATCCTATTTTTTCTCTTCTGGTATTTTCTAACCATTTTAGCGGTATTATTTATTATTTCTGGTTTAGACGACTTATTTTTTGACATTTACTATTGGACAAGATACCTCATTCGTTTGTGGAAAACACGTCATTATAAACCGCTAAGTTATGAGCAATTAGTTAACAAAGAAGAACAGATGATTGCTGTATTAGTCCCTTGTTGGCATGAAGCTGGCGTCATTGGAACAATGTTGCGCCATAACTGCTATTCAATTGATTATACTAATTATTATATTTTTGTGGGCGTTTATCCTAATGACCCTAGAACCATTAATGAAGTACAAGAAGCAAGTAAAATCATTAAAAATATACACTGTGTTATAGGAAAAGATCCTGGCCCAACCAATAAAGCTTCTAATTTAAATGGGATATATGACTATATTCGTGAGTTTGAAAAAACTATCAATAAGTCTTTTTCTATTTTTGTATTTCACGACTCTGAAGACATTATTCATCCCTTATCTTTTAAATTATATAATTACTTAATTCCTCGCAAAGACATGATTCAAATTCCGGTTTTTCCTCTTAAAGTGAAGTATCGAAATTTTACGCACTGGCTTTATTCAGATGAATTTTCTGAAAATCATACTAAAGACATTATTGTACGAGAATCAATTCATGGGCATGTTCCTTCTGCAGGAGTAGGAACAGCTTTTTCTAGACATGCTTTACAAGTTCTTGAAGACCCCCTCACAAAAACTCCTTTTGCAACGAACTCTCTAACAGAAGACTATCGAACTTCATTAGCAATTAGAATGCATCAACTAGAACAAATTTTTGTCACGCAACGTATTACCAAGATGAAATGGCAAAAAAAGAGTTGGTTTCGTAAAGGATATATTCAAAAACTAACAAAAGAATATGTCGCAACACGTGCACTCTTTCCATTAGAATATAAAAAAGCAGTTCGACAAAAAGCTCGTTGGATAATTGGAATTGTATTTCAAGAATGGCAACATACTCAATGGCCTAAAAACTGGAGAATCAAATTTACTCTAGCCCATGATCGCAAAGCGTTCTTTACCCATTTTATCAATGGTTTTGGCTATTTAGTTTTTCTTTTTTGGCTCTTTTATTCTTTATGCACTTATAATTCGCCTCAATACCCTTCTTTACAAGAACAATTAAATATCCACCCATGGGTATGGTGGTTAATAAGTATAGTAACCTGCATCATGTTTGAGCGAATGATCCAAAGGATGATTGCTGTAAAGCGCGTATATCACAGCTGGGTTCCTGCTTTATTAGCTATTCCACGCACTTTTTATGGTAATGTTTTAAATCTACACGCTTTAATTCGAGCTTATAAAATTTATTATTTAACCTCTAAACCGTCTTCTAATGATAAGCAATCAACACAACCTATTTGGGATAAAACTGATCATCATTTTCCAGGTAGCCATATTTTAACTCCTTATAAATTAAAAATTGGCGATCTCTTACTTAAAAATAATCTTATTACGAAAAAAGAGCTTGATTCAGCGCTCTTAGAACAACAAAAAACGGGCGAACGATTAGGCGAAGTATTACAACGTCTACACTTAATTACTCCAAATAAACTTTTTCTATTGTTATCAGAACAATATAATTTACCTCTTTTTTCCAAAAGCCAATGGAAAGAAATAACGCTTCCTGAAAGCACCTTATCAAAGCGAGTACTCCGTTGGCTTAATGAACATCAAGTTATCATTGTAGCGTTTAATGAAAAAAAGAAACTCTTAACTCTGGGTATTTTAGACCCCACTAATGAGCTACTTATTGAACAAACAATTAACCGGACGGTCCCTTATAAAATCGAATTTGTGTTATTCAACCAATTCACCTAACAAATCATACTCTAAACATTGAACAATCCGTTGAGATGCTAAACCATCTCCATAGGGAGAAACGCCTTTAACCATTTGTTGATAAGCATTTTTATCAGTGAGTAAATGATAAACAGTTTTTATTATCTGATCGCATTATAAATAGTTCAGAGCTTACTCAAAAAAACCTTTTCATTAAAAGAATATTTGTGTGTGTATTCTATAGCTCTTACTTTCTACATTAATTTACCTGAAGAAATTTCAAAATACTATTTCTGCTTAAGGCTATTTACAATTACCAGTAAAAAAATCCTAATAAGAATTTATTGAAGTCTGCTTATTACTTGCTTTTTTCATAAGATCTCTTTTGCTATGATAGGCATCAAATGATGTAGTGCAGGGTCTATACAAGAAGAAGGATTACTAATGACACACGAAGAGTCTAAGAAAAAAAAAGGACATATTGTTTTAACATCTCATCCAGCCGGTCATACTGCTGCACATTTTAAAATTAAATGGTATGCCGAACATCCTAAAGAACGAGGCCCTGTTATTGCCTCGCTGACAAACATTAGAAATCGAAATGTGATCGGCACTCATTCTGGTTCTTACTCTGTTTATCGAGCGCTTGCAGTAGCAGCAGGCGTATTAGATGCTGAGCATGTTCCTGATCTTACCAATACCACCCCACCAGTTGATATTGGCCCTCATCCTCAATGGAGTGAACCAGGTAAAATTCTTTCAATGGATCCTTGGGGTCATTTGGTAGCATCTGTTTTTGCTGAAGAAATTCAGGCAGGTTATGATATTCGTCCTACTATTGCCGTAACTAAAGCACATATTAATATTCCAGAATTACATACTGCGATGCAAAAAGGCCGTTTAAAGCCTGATGGTAAAATTTTAAGTGAAACAGGCGATGTAGTAGTAACTAAAGCTGCTATTGAGCCTGTTTGGTATTTACCTGGTATTGCAGAACGATTTAAAATCTCTGAATCTCGATTAAGGAGAACACTCTTTGAGCAAACTGCTGGGATGTTTCCAGAATTAGTTACTCGTAGCGATTTAGATGTTTTTTTACCTCCTATTGGTGGATTAACTGCTTATTTTTTTGGCGATATAACCAAAATTCACGATCCGAATGTAGAATTAACATGCCGAATTCATGATGAATGTAATGGCTCCGATGTATTTGGATCCGATATTTGTACTTGTCGGCCTTATCTCACTCATGGGATTGAATTATGTATTGAATCTGCTCAGCGTGGTGGAACAGGCTTAATTGTTTACAATCGTAAAGAAGGACGTGCTTTAGGTGAAGTCACAAAATTCTTAGTTTACAATGCTCGAAAACGTCAACATGGTGGCGATACTGCTGCTAAATATTTTGAACGTACTGAATGTGTAGCAGGTGTTCAAGATATGCGTTTTCAAGAATTAATGTCTGATATTTTACATTGGTTAGGCATTACTAAAATTCATCGTTTTGTTTCGATGTCGAATATGAAATATGAAGCGTTGATACGTTCAGGGATAGAGGTTGTTGATCGCATAAAAATTCCTGATGAACTCATTCCGCCTGACGCGAATGTTGAAATGGATGCTAAACGTGCAGCAGGCTATTATTCTCCTGATCGCATCGTAGATATTAATGAGCTTGCTACAATCAAAGGACGCGATCTTCATGAGTAATGTGATAACCAACGTAAATGACTTAGATAGTATTCGAGATCGTGCCCAGCAAATTTTAGCATTAGCTAAAAAAGATCAATTAAAACATTTTGCTTTGCATTCAGAGCAAATGCTTCCGACTGCGTCATTCATCATTGATGTGATTAAAAACAATTATCCTAAGCTGGATATTCCCTACCACAGCCGATGGCGACATTTTGAAGTGAATGGTTATGATCGTATAAAAAAAATGTTGACTGATTTAAAAACTCTTAATAAAACTGAACAAGGGAAAATACTCTATGAATTAGTCATTATAAGTGTTTTTCTCGATGCAGGCGCAGGAGCTACTTGGCGCTATTGGGAAGAAGCTAGTCAAACTTTTTATACACGCTCAGAAGGATTAGCACTAGCAAGTTTAGATTTATATCAAAGTGGTATGCTAAGTGTCGATCCACAAAACCCTTATCGAGTTGATGCACAAAAATTATTAGCTTTTACTGAAAAAGAGTTACAAACAACTTTTCAAGTTACCTCTGAGAATCCTTTAGAAGGTCTTAAAGGCCGAGTTGCTTTATTAAATAAATTAGGAACTACAATCCAAACACAAACAGAATCGTTCGGAGAACAAGGTCGACTCGGGGATTTTTATCTTCATGTTCTGTCGCTCGCTAAGAACAATAGTTTACAAGCAAAAACCTTGTTTGCGGCAGTATTAAAAGCCTTTAATACTATTTGGCCCAAGCGTTTAAGTTATGAAGGAATTGAATTAGGAGATGTATGGATTCATAAAGCACTTAAAACAGAACAAGCTGGCTCTGAATTGATACCTTTCCATAAATTGTCTCAATGGCTCACTTATTCTTTAATTGAACCCCTAGAGCAAACAGGAATTCAAGTCACTGATATTAATAAGCTTACAGGTTTACCTGAATACCGTAATGGTGGTCTGCTCATTGACACAGGCTTATTAACTTTGAAAAATGATGCCATGCGTTACCAAACACACGCCCCTAGCTCAGAATTGATTGTTGAATGGCGAGCGCTCACCGTAGCTTTACTTGATGAATTAGCTGAATTAATTAGGCAGCAGTTAAAGAAAAATACTCAAGAGCTTCCTTTAGCAAAAATTCTACAAGGAGGAACTTGGGAAGCAGGACGACAAATAGCAAAACAAAAACGTGAGAATGGTACTCCCCCATTACAAATTATCAGTGATGGTACTGTATTTTAACAAGGATTTACTATGGAACAAAAACAAGTTGAAGTAATTACCCACCCTCTATTGCAACACAAATTAACTATTATGCGCAAGCAAGACACCAGCACGGTGAAATTTCGCACTTTAATGCATGAAATTAGTATGCTTTTAGCTTATGAAGTAACTCGAGATTTAGAAGTGCACTATGAAGAAATACAAACACCTTTATCCACAATGAAATCCCCCGTTTTAAAAGGTAGAAAACTAGTTTTTGTTTCTATTTTAAGAGCAGGAAATGGGATTTTAGAAGGAATGCTTCAATTAGTTCCTAATGCAAGAATAGGCCATATTGGATTATATCGTGACCCTAAAACATTAGAAGCTATTGAATATTATTTTAAGCTTCCTGAACACACTCATGATCGAGATGTCATTGTTGTTGATCCCATGTTAGCTACAGGAAATTCTGCTATTGCAGCGGTACATGAAATAAAAGCGTTTAATCCAAAATCTATTAAATTTCTTTGCCTCTTAGCTGCACCAGAAGGTATTGCAGCTTTTCATCAAGAGCACCCCGATGTACCTATTTTTACGGCTGCTATTGATGAAGCATTAGATAGCCATGGCTATATTATTCCAGGTCTAGGTGATGCTGGAGATAGATTATATGGTACTAAATTAGAGAATTAAGTTAATTTGTGGTAGTGTACCATAAACCAAATAACCATTAAAAAAATATGAGTATTTTATATTCTGTTGTCAATCACATCTTACATATTGATATTTATTTAAACGATTTTGTAACGAACTATGGTTTTTGGACTTATTTGGTTTTATTTTTAATTATTTTTTGTGAAACTGGCTTTGTTGTTACTCCATTTCTACCTGGAGATTCTCTATTATTTGCAGCAGGCAGTATTGCCGCACAACCTGGTAACTCTATAAATTGTCTCTATCTTTTTTTATTGCTCACTCTTGCCTCAATTTTAGGAAATCAAATTAATTTTATTATCGGGCGATTTATAGGACCACGCGTATTTACAGCTAAAGACTCATGGCTTTTACATAAAAAACACTTAAATAGTGCTCAACAGTTTTATCAGCAACATGGTGGAAAAACAATTATTTTAGCTCGATTTATTCCTATTATAAGAACTTTTGCACCATTTATCGCTGGAATAGGAACAATGAATAGTATACGTTTTTCAATATACAACGTGAGTAGTGCGGTTTTATGGATAGGTAGTTTACTTGGCCTAGGATACTCTCTTGGTTCTTTATCAATAGTTAAAGAACATTTTACAGTAGTAATTTATAGTATTATTGCATTCTCTCTTCTACCAACAATCATTGCTTATTGTAATAATAAACAGCAAAGACGAACACCTTTAGAAAATGAATAAGTTTAGAGGTACAAATATCTGAACTAAAACATTCTTTTAACCTAGATCCGACATTCCGCAGCTTCGTCTTTTTTGCTAAAAAATACTGTGCTACGGAATGTCGGCTAGAGATTGGGATTTTTTCTTAAATCTTCTTAATTCTATCTCCATCAATAATTTTCACTATTAGTCTTGAATTTTATCCAAGAGCCCTTATCTAAATAATCAACCAAAAACATATTTAAGGAGACAGCATGAACACATTAAGAAGAACAATGCCCATGTACCGTGATATGGGCTACTTACTCAATGATTTTTTTAACCTAGAGAAGCAGGATGACTCCTCCTATATTGAAACAAGTACTTGGTCGCCTTTGGTAGATATCAAAGAAGAAAAAGACTGTTTTTTAGTCATCGCCGATATCCCTGGAGTGAAAAAAGAGGATATTAGTATTTCTTTAGAACAACATGTTCTCACCTTAAAGGGTGAACGTCAATTTGAAAAAACAGAGCAACACCAAGGATATACTCGAAGAGAACGTACTCAAGGGCAGTTTTATCGTCGTTTTAGCCTTCCTCACACTGCAGATGATGCCAAAATCACAGCACGCTATACTCATGGAGTTCTTGAAATCAGAATTCCTAAAAAAGAAGCCGCTGCCGAGAAAAAAATTGAAATAAATATCGAAGAGTAACATATCAAGGCCTCTTGACGAGGCCTTCCCTTATAAAAAAATTTAACAAGGTTTTTATTTCTTAAAATTAAGAAGGTTTAGATTATGTCATTAATTGAATTAACAGTTTTTGTCGTTTCATATTTATCAGTAATTCAATTATCTTTTTGTTAATTTTTCAAAAAAATCAAGAAAATTCATTGAAAAATAAAGAATTATTGACTGTTTTTGATATCTCATTTTTATAGCTATTATGCAATAGTAGTCAGTAAGTATAGACTTAAATTAGGTGAAACTATGAAAGAAAATAAAAAAACGATAAATCAATATGAATACCCCAATTTCATGGAGTCTGCTCTTGCTATTCATGGTTCTGTTACTCCTAGAGTGTGGAAAAAGGTTTTAGCTGCATGCATTTACGCGTGTTTTATTTCTTTACTCAGCATTTTTATTCCGTCGCTGTCTCTTCCTATAAGCCCTTTTGAGTATGCGGGGGCAATTATGGGTTTAATTTTAGTTTTTCGTGTTAATGCGGGATATGATCGTTGGTGGGAAGCAAGAAAACTATGGGGTACCGTAGTTAATTGCAGTAGAAATTTGGCAATCATTATTATAAATTACATTCGCTCTACAAATAATGGGGAAATAGATAACAGTTTAGCGCTCATCGCAGCAATGCCTTATCTTATGAAAAATAGACTTAGAGGAGTCACCACAACAAATGAAGTGAAACACTTATTAGATGACAGTACCTATTCTGAATTACAGCAATGGCAACATAAACCTAATTTCATTTCATCAAAACTGGCTGAACTGTTATCTCAGATGCAAGAAAACAACCAATTAAATCAATTTTCTTTTTTAAAAGCAGAAGAGTTGCGTGAAATAATTCTAGACTGTCAAGGCGCGTGTGAACGAATATTAAAAACACCGATGCCTTTTGTAATGGCAATCAAATCACGGAGATTTATACTTTTATTTTTGCTAGTACTTCCTGTGGCTCTAGTGAATTACTCTATATATATTAATCCTATTGTCGTGACGTTTGTTGCTTATGCTCTTTTTTCATTAGATCAAATAGGAGTAGAACTACAAAACCCTTTCTCAGTAGAGAATCTGAGTCATTTACCCCTGAATGATATTTGTAACACCATAGAAAATAACGTAATTGAAATTAAAAAAGGTAAATAGTTAAATTATTAGATTGGAGTATTGATGAAAACCATTAGTAAAAACGACCAACATAATATAACCCCAGATCAAGCAATTGATTTGTTGCATAAAGGAAATCAAAGGTTTATTCAAAACTTACGGTTTAATCGAAATCTACTACAACAAGTCAATGAAACAGCCGATGGGCAATACCCGTTTGCTACTATTTTAAGTTGTATTGACTCACGAACACCAGCAGAATTATTATTTGACCAAGGTCTTGGAGATATTTTCAGTATTCGAATTGCCGGTAATATTGTCAATGATGATATCATAGGTAGTTTAGAGTTCGCATGCAAAGCAGCAGGATCTAAATTAATCGTAGTGCTAGGTCATACCAATTGTGGAGCAATAAAAGGAGCTTGTGATGAAGCTCAATTAGGCTATTTGACTCAGCTTTTAGAGAAAATAAAACCCGCTATCCAGCAAGAAAATACTTTTAAAGAACATCGAAATGGGAATAATCTCGCTTATGTTAATGAAGTTGCTAAAATCAATATCAAAAACAGCATTCAACATATTTTAAATAAAAGCAGTATTATAAAGAATCTAATAGCTCAAAGAACCATTAAAATTATTGGTGGACTGTACGATATTTCCTCTGGTGAAGTCATGTTTTTTGAAGAGTAAAATAAGGAAAAAAACTAACCAGCCGTGACTAAACGATTCTTTTATAGTCGTTTAGTCTTTTTCAAAAAAACACACCTGTTAAAAATTAATCATTAGACTTCTTGCATAACCTATATATTTTGCTTTAGTGCAAAGAGTCTATCGCTTTCATGTACTGATTACACCGGTATTTAATAGTCTATACACAGAGATATCCACAGAAATTGTGGATAAAATTAAGCATGTTTTTTAAGAAAAAATACGCTCTAATCCTTATAGAAAAAGGAACAAATCAATAGTCAACTTAGATTTTTATAGGTGTTATTTTAGAAAATTAAAATTGGTTATTCACAGGAACAGTATGAAACATAAGAGGATTTACTCACCCATTATAGCAGAGCTTTTTTATTTTTACAGAAAAAATTTCACTTTTTTAAAAATAAATTTTCAAAATGAAAGCATTTTTTAAATGCATCATACAAAGTGAATAAAACCTACGACCTACGTATTTAATCTTGCCTTCTTAAGAACGATAAAATTACTTAACAGCGGCTACATGAAACTCACATTGAGTTAAGCCTTGGATGCAAACAAAGCCACCCAAAGTGTCAATCCAGCGATAATCTTCTCTGGCAGGAATTTTAGTTAATACTGGCCACCAAATTGAATAATCGCCTATAGAGATGCGGTAAGTACATACTACGCCTTGCCCATAGCCAGCAACTAAAATATTCGCTTTCACGAAACGTGCATTTTCTTCACCTTGAGGAGCATGAGCAGAAAAAGGATTAACTAACCAAGGCTCTGGGGGTACACCCCACTTTAAAGAAGTTGTATTTGGATCAGGACAAGTATATGCAAAACTAATAGTTGAGAATAAAAATCCAAAAATAAGAATATAAATTTTATTTATCTTATCCATTTACTCCTCCATTTATTAACCCATAAAAAGCTGCTGAGCGCGTAGCAAGCAAGACAATGGCACTGAATTGCTTTTTCTAGATTTAACCTACTTTATCCCAAAAAAGGATTTTTATACTGCTCTAGATAGTTCTTCCCAATATAATAAGAAGCATAATCAGTAATATGAGAAGCATCTCTAAATACAGGGATATTATTAAGCTCTGCTCTACAACTATTTTTTGTACATAGAATACTTTGTGGTTCAAGCACAATAAGCTCAGGATATTTCTTTTTCATCTGCGTGTATAAAGTATTAACCCATTTCTGTTGCGTTGAGATTATTTCATAATCACATTCTTCTGCATTATAAGCATAGCCTTGTTTAATATGTTTTAAAAAACAATGGTAAGGATTTCCTTTATTACTTATGGGAATTGCTTTAATTAATACTGGTTTTGAACCCGCTTGAATAATCAAATGAAGGGCTTTATCTAAAGACTGCTGTATCTGGTTTTCTGCCTGCTCAGAAGACAAGACTTGTTCTTTCTCAGTAACCAGCTGATCTTTATAGCCATTCCAACTGGCACCTAGGATCACATAATCATAATGATTTTTTTTAATTAATTCATAGTAATTTTTTGTTTGTTGCTGGCATATTTTATAAGTTCCCTTGGGACTAAGAAAGTCTTTTTGAATAAGATCAGGCAAAGTAAGACAAGAACCCATTGCTTGAGCGATAACAGAAACTTTTGCCCTCAAAGCTAATTGATCAATAAAATTCCAATAATGATTTGAAAAAGAATCACCAATCATCAAAGCAGTTTTACTGTTTTTATTTTTGTCTCCAATCATGCACTCTTTACTTAATTCAGTATTTTTAAAAACCAAACAAGCCTCTCTTTGATTATTTTGATATTTTTTTAATACAGTAAATACAGGCGTTTTTTTAGAAAATCGCCTAGGAAAACCTTCTTGCTTTTTTATTTCATAAGCAACTAAGTGAACAATAAGTAAAGGGATAATAATTAAAATAGCCAGCGTATTTATAAACGAAAGCGATTTAAAGTTTCGTGCCGGTTTTTCTATGAAGCGCCAAGAACAATAAGCAATAATAAAAGTACAGGTAAAAATACCCGCTAAAATCGAAAAGCGTTCAGTTATTCCTAAATAACGACTAAAAGCAAAAATTGGCCAATGCCAAATATAAAGAGAATAAGAAATTAATCCTATAAAAACGAGGATCTTTATAGAAAGAAACCGAGGCACCAATAAAGAAGGATTATTATTGCTGGTTAAAATTAATAAAGCAGTAGCCATACAAGCAATAAGCCCATATCCATTAGGAAAGGCTAAAGCAACCCCATCTAAAGTTGAAATATAAAGTATAGAACCAAGAGCTAATACACCGACTAAATTTAAAAAATACTTATTAAACGAATAATTAGTGCCATTAAAAAAGACACAGGCTCCAATTAAAAACTCAAAAATACGGCTCGATAAAAGATAATAAGTATAAAGAGGATTATAGAGAGAACTATATAAAGCGGCAGCTAAAGATAACCCTGTTAATAAATAAATAATTTTTACTAATTGTTCCTTTTTAAAATATCGATGCAGTAAAAAAAGTAACAGAGGTAAAATAAGATAACATTGCCATTCAATAGACAAAGACCAAGTATGTAATAAAGGTAATTGCTTACTATCAGGTGCAAAATATCCTGTAGTTACGCGACCAAAAAAATTATTAGAAATATATAAAGCACTTTTACGCAGACTTTTACTGTATTGAATTAGATCATCAGGAACACAATAAATAAAAGCGATAAGAGTACTAACTATTAATAAACAGATAAATACAGGCTGTAAGCGCCACAACCGTCGAGTATAAAAATGGGTAAAAGAAAATTTATTATTTTCTAATGAACTTGAAATAATCCCTGTAATTAAAAAACCCGAAATCACAAAGAAAATATCAACACCAATAAAGCCTGAGGGAAAAAATTTTATTCCAGCATGAAAAAATAAAACTAATAAAATGGCTACAGCTCTTAATCCATCGATATACGGTAAATAATTCATACATCTACTCATCTAATCTTATGAGAGCCTTATACCATAATTTACTTCTTACGACCAAATTCACAAGAATATTAAATTTCCAGCACAAAACTCATTGTGAGAATTAATTTCTTTGCTATAATGGCAAGGCAATGCCGGGGTGGCGGAATTGGTAGACGCGGCGGATTCAAAATCCGCTGGTGGTGACATCGTGTCGGTTCGAGTCCGACCCTCGGTACCAAAGAGTATGTTTAAAACACTTCTTAATAGTCCATAATAATACTTAATACATTGATTTTAATTGAAATAATACTAACTTCTAATTCTCAAATCGTTCTCAACTATTCATAATTTTTCGCATATAACCGCAGGTACTTTGGGTAAGATCTTGGGTAAGATTTTCCACTACAAAGTTACCCATAGTTGAGGTAACTAACATGTTGACTGATTCCAAAATCAAATCTTTAAAAATTGAAGATGGTAAACGCCATGCTGATCGTGATGGATTAGTATTAGAGATACGGCCAAGTGGCAAAAAAGTTTTTCTTTTTCGCTTTCAATGGAATAAAAAACATATTTCAAGCTCGATTACTTAGAGACGCTTCTCAAGTACGACTTAAGATATTCATCATGAACAATATACCTAGATTGAGAACCTTCAGAAAATTCTCAGGGATTTTTCGATGTTATTGTATTGGGCTACAACGAGTAGCCCAATTGTTTGCTAGAGTGTTTTACCCAATAATTTATAAACTTTAACTATTAGAATCTATTTGATTGGCTAAAGTAATAACAGAATTGGTTATATCTGCTGAATAGGTCATATTGGCACATTCTATTTTTCTAAAAAAAGCATTGTCAAACCACTCAACAGTGTAAGTGAAACCAATATCTGGTTTGCCCATAACCTCTACAGTTGTAGTTTTACCATTGACATCATTTCTGACATCCTCTTTGGCAATAACGATTGAGCCATGACTCAGCTTTATATTATTTTCGCTAAAAGAGCAGTTACCTACGCTTTTATTATTGAAAAATTGAATAGCACCCACCCATCCTTGATCTTTCAAGTACGTAAGATAAGGAGCAGCTCCAATATAGGTATCTGCTACAGAGGAAGGTACTTGCATTGCATTGTAAGCCATCTTTAAATCATTAATACTTTTTTTAAGATGTGTGCTCTGGGGATCGCTATCATTGGCATGCGCTAATAAATCGCGTTTTGAAGTAATGGGGAGAGTTAAAAGCTGATTTGTGGAAGGATTATCAGTTTTTATGTAACCAAACTCTTGAATGTCATTTTTGAACTTCATACGCTCTTCTTTTTTCTCAGCATAACTAGACATTTGTTTTTCAGGTACTATTTTTACCCCTCCATCAGGAGTTGGTAATCCTTGTTTCTCTAAGTAGGCTTTAGACCATGCCATGCGTTTTGCGTTTAAATCATCGGCTTGTTGGTCAGCATAAGAGATACCGGTTCCTAAAATTAGCATTAATAATACTGTCTTCTTCATCATTGTTCCTTAATTAAAATTAATCTCACCAGCCATCATAAATACTACAATCACCCACGCTAGTCATCACATCTAAGCGCTCTTTTCCGTTAGGGTAAAAGAAATGGTAACCGTTGACCCACCATTTATCTCCACGACTAGAATAAGCTTCAGTAGCATGATAAGCAGCTGCACGCCAGGTATTTTGAGTTCCTGTATTTAGAATGTGCACTGGATGATCCCAGCCACTAGGGAAGTGATGACTTTCTACTCGCTAATAATATGAATGGCCAGCGTGCCAAGTAATAGACTCATTGAAACCAGCGCAGTTGGCTCTACTATGTGCAGTTGGACCCCAAACGCCAGCTTGTGCAGTAACTGCAATTGTAAACAGTGCACATCCTGTTAATTTTCCTAAATACTTCATTGTATAACCTACTCCTAAAATTCCTTTACAGAAAGAAACCTTCCATGTTGATTGCTCCCTTCAGTAAAATCGTAAGCATGATTTTAGGATAGCCATTACTGATAACAGCTATGGTTTCTCCGATAAAATCAGTGCACCAATTAAGTCCAACCTTTTAATCATTATTTTACGGTAAGACTTTTGCTCCTATTGCAGGAGCTATTGTATGAAAGTTATTTTTTTATTGTTATACGCAGAAAATACGCAATTACTGAATATTGGACTGCCGTAATATTTTAATAAGATGCTCTTTTGATAAAGTCTTATTTAAGGTAATTTGTAATTGGTTTTTAATATCAAGAACATATCTTTCCACCGTTCGGTGGGATATATTCATTATTTTGGCGATTTGTTTTGATGTGTGACCTTTTGTAAGTAGTGCTGCACATTCAGCCTTTTTACTGCTTAAATAAAAATTATCTGATTCATTTAATAAGTAATACCTATCCACTTTAGTATTTTCTAAAAATTGTTCTCTGATTTTAGCTGACACAACAATATTGTTTACTCTTTCAGAATCAATTTTCTGGATAGAAGGTAAATATATCCTATTTTCACCAGCTTCATTAATCAGATGCTGTGCTTTATCTGTAAAATAGTAGATAAAGCGTTGAAGCAGATCTATGTTGCCTGCATAAAAATTATTTATACTATGTTGATCTCTGCTGGATGCAAAAATATATAAATAAGTGACGTCCGATCGTTTAATAACAAAACTAATACCATTGTCTATATTAAAAAAATCTCGACCTTGAAGATAGATGGGATCTTTTTGATTCATTTCAGACCAGAGAAAATATCCCTTAGGAAGTAAATGCTCAATATCAATAGCGCCAACTGAATTATAAAGACTATTTTTATAAAAATGATTTATCCAATCAGCATTGTTGGTTAATAATTCTCTTGAGCAGTCATTATTGTATATTTTAATGTAATTGAAATAGGTAATACCAATCGATTGTAATAAAGGATCGCATATTTCCTTTACCAAACTACTACTGCTTAGAGAAAAATGTTTTTCCAGATTAATTCCAGACATGCTTAATCCTTAAATAAATTGAAGCTGCTCCATATCTATAGATAACATTGCTCCAGCTTTTTCTTTTGGAGATATAATCATTTGCGCTAATAGCAACTGCACGCTAGGCTGAACTATAGGGATATCTCCATCCTTTTTCAATAACAAGCCGTTTTGTTCACAAGTCCCTATAAATGAAAATAATCCATCAAAATAGCCATTTATATTTAAAAAACCAATGCCTTTATTAAGCACTCCAATTTTTATCGCATTCCATGTATCAAACGCCTCCTCTAATGTACCCAAACCACCTGGCATAACGATAAAAATGTCTGCCATTTCTTGCATCATTCTTTTTCTTTCTTGCATAGTATCGACAATATGTAACTCATCTAAGACATCTAAAGGCTTTTCTTTTTCAATAAGGTTCTTGGTTATTATGCCAATTGCTTTTCCACCATGTTCTTTGAATGTAGTAGCTAAAAGCCCCATCATTCCTAAGCTTGAGCCGCCATATACTAGAGTTAATCCCATATCGGCAAGTTCTTTAGCCAATAAAACTACTGCCTCACTAAATTGAATATTATTGCCAGAATTGGCACCTAGATAAACACAGACTGTTTTCATTGAGACCTCTACTCATTTAAAAAACCAAGAGGATAGACTATAAATTCAAATAGAGTAATACGTAAAAAATACTTAAGCTAATTATTAAATTTAATTCGCATCTTTTCGCAATCATTCAAATCAGCTATCATATGCAAAGTTGGGTAAGATCTTGGGTAAGTTCTGAGTCCTTATTATTCTAAGCCAATAAAATCAAAAGGTTACAACGAGGTTCGAGTCCGACCCTCGTACCATTGAGTGTTTTCTTAACAATACTTAATAGTTCGCAACGACACATAATTTCTTGATCCTTATATTGTCTGATAGCTCTAGCTGCGCCTTAAAACCAGAGAATAACAAACCATCTGCCATAGTACAAAAGCCTAAACAAGAGTTAACTACTAGTACGGATCATTCTTCCAAGTTTTCGTCAATTACAGATATATTAAGGATATTTGGTAATAGGTCACCCCTAATAAACTTCTTTGGAGTTTATTAAGGGTGCACATT
>CAMFHA010000044.1 GCA_945952115.1 uncultured Legionella sp.
TGTTGGACTGATATGCTTCGAGACGGCGCTAACGCACCTCCTCAGCATGAACGGATTAAACCTGTGCTTTTGAGTATTTGTCAACAAAAACTTAAGGCTAATTGGAAGGCTGCGGAATGTCGGCGCTATTGAATTTGCTAATAATTTACTTTAACCAATCACTAAGAATTTCAATAATTTTTTGTGCCTGATCATTACTAGAAATATTAAATTTAGATTTTTGCCAATATTGATTATTGCGCTTTTGATAACGTCTAATTGAATATTTAACAGGGCCATAATCGTTCTTTGCATTGTCCCAGTCTTGATATTTAAACATAATAGTAGTCCACGCTCCTTTACTTAGAATTTGTTTATCTAATTCTTTCGTGGTTTCAATTCCGTTTTCACCAAAGGCTATAGTTATATCATCAATAGTTTCACTCATCTATCTGTTTCCTCAATTATTAATTGATGGATTGTAGTTTGCCATCAATAAAAGTCAAGGAAATGCTTGGTTGATATTGTCCTGGTTGATAGATCCAAATAACAGGTTTTTGAGCGCTTAGAATGGGTACATTGGTATAAGTGCTATTAGTAATGCTTGGGCTGCCACAGGCGCTGAACACTTTACCGGCAGGATCACCTACTTGAATATTTGCTCCTTTACAAATTGATGCGGCATTACTACTTGAACCATTTAGTTTAATTGCTTGAACTTTATTATTTAATATATCTATTTGTAATTGAGCACCACTATTACCAGTCTTTAAGTTCCATACTCCATAAAAACCAGAGCTTGTTCCTACATTGTTGTAAAAAAGCTGTTGTACAGGAACTTTTTGAAAAACAGGTTGTTGTGAATTTTGTTGGCTTATAGGTTGTCCACAAGCAGCAATGACTTGGTTCGGTGTCATTCCTATATTGATATATTGGTGGTTTTGCGGGCAATAATAGGCTTGATCCGCTATAACTGTAAAAGAAGCAGCTAGTGAAAATATACTTAAAGTAAGTTTTGAATTCATGATTATTATTCTCAACAATCCTTTATATATTCAATTATAGTTTATTTTATCATTTTTTCCTTTATAACAAATTTAAAGGTAGTGAAGCATGAATAAATAAAGTAATCATTTTTAATATAATCATCATAATAAAAGGAGAAAAATCGAAACCGGAAATATTTGGAATAATTTTTCGGCCGAAAATAATTAAAGGCTGAGTAAGAGTATGTAAAAAACTAGCTATAGGATGGTTCCAATAAGGATTAGCGTAGCTCATAATTACTCTGATTAAAAGAGCAAAAAATAAAAAATTACAAGGTTGAATAATGAAATCTGCTAAGGCATAAATTAAAATCAAAAGTGGAGGAAATAGTATTTGAAAAACTATAAGTGATAGGAATAAAACTTTTAAAAGCTCGGCTAATACTATAAGAATAAATACAGGCCAATCATAGCGTTGTCGCATCGTATTATTAAATCTAAATAATAAATAAAAAGGATTTACTATTGGGCTAGTGAGAGTATAAATCAACTGGCTAAAGGAGTTAAGGCTACTTATTTTTAAATAACGTAAGGCTACTCTTGTCCATAGAGCAAAAAGAATTAAATTAAAAAACACAGAGACTAAAAAATAACCTACTGCAATTAAACCTGACATTATTTCTCCTCATCTAATTGTCCGAGTTCCTCAGCGCGACTTCTTGCGGCTTGTAAGGCTGAATGAATTAACTGTTTTAATTTTGGATTTAAAATATGCAACGCCGCTGCTGTTGTTCCTCCTGGAGAAGTTACTTGAGTTCGAAGTTCAAGTAAACTCAATTTACTTTCTTCTGCTAATTTTATAGCTCCCTTACAGGTTTGTAGAACAAATTTATGTGCTATTTCATAATCTAAGCCTAAGGTCATTGCTGCATTAATCAAAGTTTCCATGAAGTAAAAAACATAGGCTGGTCCGCTACCAGAAAGTGCTGTAAAGATATCCATTTCCATTTCTTTGTTAAGCCATTGTGTAATTCCCACGCTAGAAAAAATAACTTCAGCTGCTTGTTTTTGCTTTGAGTTAACTAAGGAGTTTGCAAACAAAAGAGTTGCTCCAAGACCAACTGAAGCAGGGGTATTAGGCATGGTTCGAATAAAAGCATGGGCTTTAGAAAAACGCCTAGTAAACCATTTTAAAGTTAAACCAGCCGCTATTGAAATAAGTAAACATGAATCAGGAAGCTCTGGACTAATTTCTTGTATCACTTCATCCATTTGGTTTGGTTTTACTGCTAAAATAATAATATCTACTTGCTGGATCAGTTCCTTATTATTATGATAAGTATGAATCCCATCTTTGTTGACTCCTTGAGTTAGCGAAGGTGAGGAAGCAAATAACTGATGATTATTCTCCTTAATTAACCCTTTAGCAATAGCTTTAGCCATGGCTCCAAAACCAATGAATCCTATATTCATAGTCGCTCTCCAAAAATAGCTTTACCGATACGAATAATAGTCGCCCCAGCTTTAATTGCAGGGACAAAATCATCACTCATCCCCATAGATAAAGTATCCAAAGTAAGTCCTAGTTCTTCATTTAACCTTCTTAATAATTGTTGCAACTGTAAAAAGACTTGGTATTGTTTTTCTAAATCATGTTGCGGAGGTGGAATAGTCATTAAGCCACGTAACTTTAAGTTGGGTAGTTGGCTAACTGCTTTTGCTAAAGCAAAGGCTTCCTCTTTATTTATCCCAGATTTGCTTGATTCTTCAATAATATTAATTTGTAAGCAAACATTAAGAGGGGCTAAATTATGAGGTCGATATTGATTTAGCTTTTCCGCTATAGATAAACGATTAATACTGTGAACCCAAGTAAAATATTGAGCAATTCCTTTTGTTTTATTGCTTTGAATTGGACCTATAAAATGCCAATTTATGGGTAAATGATTTAATTGCTTTATTTTTTCTTCAGCTTCTTGATAATAATTTTCGCCAAAGTCAGAGAGTCCAGCATTAAAAGCTTCTTCTATTGCTAAAATAGTTTGTTGTTTGCTCACTGCTAATAATAAAATAGATCCTAATTCTCGTTTAAAAGAATGTTCGGTATCTCTTATCCTTTGTTGAATATGATGAATGTTTTGAGCAATAGACATCTTAGTTAAAATTAGTAAAAAGGTAACTGTTCATTCAGTCATCCTGAGTGAAACGAAGGATCTCCTGAAATGAAACACAATGCACCATTCTGAGATCCTTCGTCACAAACGGCTCAGAATGACATGCGAGCAGTTAGGTAAAAAGATAATAAATAATAACACAGGATAAGAGTATACTGCTTATTTGATGAGATTTAATTTATGAACTACGCTTTTCTATATACGCTAGAATTTTTACAGGATTTAGGAATCTATAATGGATATAGCCGAGTTACTGGCCTTTTCAGTAAAAAATAACTCCTCTGACTTACATATTTCATCTGGCATGCCTCCTATGATTCGAGTTGATGGAGATCTTCGTAAAATTAATGCACCTGAATTAGAGCATAAAGACGTCATTAAGATTATTTATGACATTATGAATGATAAACAACGGAAAGAATTTGAAGAATTTTTTGAAACGGATTTTTCTTTTGAGATAGCTAATTTATCTCGTTTTCGAGTGAATGCATTTAATCAAGCACGAGGTGCTGCGGCAGTATTTAGAACTATTCCTTCAAAAATCTTAAGTATGGACGATTTATCATTGCCTGAAATTTTTAAAGAAATGGCCAGTTATTCGCGTGGTTTAGTTTTAGTAACTGGCCCTACTGGCTCGGGAAAGAGTACTACTTTGGCGGCTATGATTGATTATATTAACTCCAATCGTTATGAACACATTTTAACGGTTGAGGATCCTATTGAATTTGTGCATCAAAGTAAAAAATGTTTGGTAAATCAACGAGAGGTTCATCGAGATACATTGAGTTTTAATGCCGCATTACGCTCTGCTCTTCGTGAAGATCCTGACATCATTTTAGTAGGGGAGTTGCGCGATTTAGAAACTATTCGTTTAGCAATGACTGCTGCAGAAACAGGGCATCTTGTTTTTGGTACTCTACATACTAATTCAGCTACAAAAACAATCAATAGAATTATTGATGTATTTCCTGCTGAGGAAAAAGCAATGATACGTTCAATGTTATCTGAATCTTTACAGGCAGTAATTGCTCAAAGTTTATTAAAGAAACAAACAGGCGGACGAGTTGCCGCTTTGGAGATTATGATTTGTAATGCAGCTATTCGCAACCTTATTCGTGAAGACAAAGTAGCTCAAATGTATTCCTCGATTCAAACAGGGCAAGCGAAAGGAATGCAAACACTTGATCAGCATTTAACTGAATTAGTTAATAAGAATATTATTGCTCGACATACAGCTCATGATGCAGCTATGAATAAAACTCTTTTCTAGCTATAACAATATACCCAAAACCCTGCATCTTGAAACATTTTGGATATATACTTTATACTTCTTGCTAATAAATTTCTTTGCAAGAAGGATCCATGGAGCTATATATTGGTTTAATGTCGGGAACGAGTATGGATGGTATCGATGCTGCTTTAATTGAACTGCCTTCAAATAGATTAATTCATGGTATTACCAGGAAATACTCCGATAAAACAAAACAGGCTCTCGTAAAATTAATCAACGAACAACAGACAAGTCTTGCTGACTTAAGTCATTTAAATAATTTAATTGGCAAAGAGTTTGCTGAGGCTGTGAACCAAATCTTAGAAGAAACTGGTTATTCATCTACAGTTATTCGTGCTGTTGGTAGCCATGGACAAACAGTGTGTCATAATACAAAAACAGACATTCCTTACACGATGCAATTAGGTTGCGCACATACTATTTCTTCTTTGACTGGTATTGATGTTGTAGCTGATTTTCGCACCAGAGACTTAGTTAATGGTGGAGAAGGGGCGCCTTTTGCACCTTTATATCATCAAGAATTATTTGGCTCTAATAATGAATATGCTGCTGTTGTTAATATAGGTGGAATTGCGAATGTAAGCTTTTTAAATCCTGAACAAAAAATTTGTGGTTGGGATGTAGGGCCAGGTAATTGTTTAATGGATGCATGGATAGCCTTGCACCAAGATAAAGAGTTCGATGCTCAAGGTCGCTGGGCAGCACAGGGAAAGCAAATTGATGATTTATTAAAAAATCTTTTATCAGATTCATTTTTTACACAGCCTATCCCTAAAAGTATAGGGAAAGAATATTTTTCTTTAAGTTGGTTAAAAAACTATCTTAAAGCAGAATATCAAGCAGTAGATGTTCAAGCAACGTTATTGGAGCTAACGGCGATCAGTATTGCCGAAAGTATTTTAAAAGCCAAGATGGGAACTAAAAAACTTTATTTATGTGGTGGTGGCACACATAACATTCAGTTAAAAAAGAGTGTTTCACGACTTTTGCCAGAACTTGCAGTAAGTACAGTAAGTGAATTAGGTGTTGATCCTGATTATCTAGAAGCGATGATGTTTGCTTGGTTGGCTGCTCAAGCAATCCATTTGATTCCTCTTGATTTAAGCTCTATCACTGGATCACGTAATAAAGAGATTTTAGGAGCTATTTATCTTATTGCTCGATAAAAACACGTAATCATTAGAAATCTATTAAAAAAGAGTGCAGTTCCTTTAAAAAATTATTTGACAAATAGAATATCTTTAAGCTTTAATGAATTATTTTACATAGAGTGATTAAAAATTGACCAATAACTTCGTAAATAAAACAAGAAATCATGCTGGATCTAATCTTCGCATGTCTTATTTTATCTTTTTTTTGGCAGCTTCTTTTTATTTATATGAGTTTATTCTCCAAGTAGCACCTAGTGTGATGGCTGAGTCTATGATGCGTACTTTTGGAGTTAGCGGAGAGGGCTTTGGTTTTATTTCTGCATTTTATTTTTATGCTTATGCACCAACTCAATTGCCAGCAGGAGTTCTTTATGATCGTTATGGACCTCGTAAATTAATGACCTTTGCTATTATGCTTTGTGCTTTAGGTTCAGCTTTTTTTGCATCTACAGATAGCGTTTTTACGGCCTCAATGGGGCGCTTTTTAATTGGTATTGGATCTGCATTTTCATTTATTGGAGTTTTGGTACTTCTTTCACGATGGTTTCCTCCTTATTATTTTGCCATTTTAGCAGGGATAGCTCAATTAATGAGTTCAGTAGGGGCTATGTTTGGTGAAATGCCGCTTGCTTTTTTAATCAATATCGTTGGATGGCGTTCTGCTAGCTTTATACTAGCAGGAGTTGGATTTATATTAGCAATTTGTTTCTGGCTTTTTATTCGCGATTATCCTCATCAACAAAATCAAAACATACCTTCTCATTATTTAAAAGATGAGTGGAAAAGATTAGTTGCTGTTTGTAAACATGGATATACATGGATTACTGGAGCTTATGCTTTTGCTATTTGGACTCCAATTGCTGTTTTTGCCGCCTTATGGGGTGTGCCTTATTTACAAGAAAAATATCAAATTTCAGTAGTTGCTGCTTCTGGTTTATGCAGTATGATTTGGCTAGGAATCGGAATAGGGAGTCCTTTACTAGGTTGGTTAAGCGATCACTTTGAAAGTCGACGTCTTGCTTTGATTGTGAGCGCTACTTTGGGATTAATCGCTACGTTATTGCTTTTATATTGGCCTAACTTAAGTTTAACCAGTGCTTATTTTGTTTGCTTTGTTTTAGGCTTAGGTGCTGGTGGTCAAACAGTAAGTTTTGCTGTGGTTAAAGAAAATAATTCAGCTGAGTTAGTAGGTACTGCTTCTGGTTTTAATAATCTTTCCGTGCTGATTGGAGGCGCTTTATTCCAGCCATTGGTTGGTTATATTTTACAACATAGTGATTCTTGGAGATTAGTTAACGGTGTCCATGTATATAGCTTAGAAAGTTATCAAAAAGCTTTACTCGTAATGCCGCTTTGTTTTATAGCAAGTTTAATAATTGCTGGATTTATACTTAAAGAATCTCATCCGGCAAAACGATAGTTCAATCTATTTTTCTTCATTGGAGTATCTATGTTCCGATTTCTCATGCACAATCTGCTTTTATGTGCAGTTTTGCTTATTAGTAATGATGTATTTTCTAAAAACAATTCCTCATTAATCACTCACGTAAAGCCTGGTGTTACTGTGCTGTTTGAAAAAAAATTAGATATACTAGAAGGAAAACGTGTTGGTCTAATCACTAATCCTACTGGAGTCGATGCTCATCTTAATAGTGTAATTGAACTTTTTCACCAACATCCTGATATAAAATTGGTTGCTTTATTTGGACCTGAACATGGTGTTCATGGCGATGCACAAGCCGGTGAATTTGTTCCTTATTATTTTGATAATCAATATAAAATCCCTGTCTTTAGCTTGTACGGGCAATCGTCAAAAACATCTGAAAAAAAATTAAAAAATATTGATGCGCGTATGCGTGCATTTGATACTCAGCATACTGATAAGACGATAGATCCTAGGCTACTGAAATCTGTAGATATCATGGTATTTGACATGCAAGATGTAGGTACGCGTATTTATACTTATATCTCTACCATGGCTTATGCCATGCAAGCTTGTGCGGAGGCAGGTATCCCCATTGTTATTCTGGATAGGCCCAATCCTATTAATGGCATCACTATGGAAGGTCCTGTGCTTGAATACCCGAAATACAGTTCTTTTATCGGATTGTACCCAATCCCATTAAGACACGGCATGACAATTGGTGAGTTAGCGCTATTGTTTAATGAGAAATTTTTGCCACGCAAAGCAAAACTTACTGTTATACCTATGGAAAACTGGCATCGTGAGCAATGGTTTGATCAAACTTCGTTGCCTTGGGTTAAACCTTCTCCCAATTTACCAACGGTGAACTCGCTTATCGTTTATCCAGGTCAGGTTTTGCTGGAGGGGACTAATTTGTCTGAAGGGCGTGGCACCACTCAACCTTTTGAACTTTTGGGCGCACCTTGGATTGATGGGGTTGCCTTAACCAAAAAACTGAATGCACTTAACTTGCCTGGCATAAAATTTCGTGAAGTATGGTTTACTCCTACGTTTTCGAAGTACCAAAATACAAAGTGCCAAGGAGTTCAGTTATTTGTGACAGATAGAAACACCTACCAGCCCATCGCAACGGCAATTGCTATTTTATCGGTAATAAAACGCGAATATGGTAATAAATTAGTGATCTATAATGCGTATTTCGATCATGTAATGGGGACGTCAAAAGTACGCAAAGCGTTAGAACAAGGTGAGTCATTCCAGCACATTGTTGCCGGTACACAATCTGGATTAAACGATTTTCGACAATTTAGAAAGCCGTTTCTTTTGTATTAAGCCCAGAGGCACAATTGAGCTAATTCATTCATAATTTGCTAAATACTTATCTAATGTTTCCTGTTTCATTAACACCTGTGTTTGTTCCCAGGAAACATTTTTATGGTGCTTTAAGGTTTCAAGAACGCGTAAGATTGATAGTGCTACCTCGGGTGCTTCTGTAAATTGCCCTGTTTTTTGCACATATGCCATAGCGTCAAATAAGACCGCATTCGCTTCTGCAAAGGATATTGGTGGATTTTTTCCATATAATTTGATCCAGGCTGTATTTTTGAGAACCGCATTAACATGAAGCTGAATTAAATAAGTTGCTCGACCAATTAATTTTAAGTTGCCAGGTTGCACATAGGTCATGGTATTACCAACGATTCGACCTAATTTGGTCATTACAGCTGTGGAGTTGGCATTGAGTAACATTTTCAAACCAATCACTTGGCTCAGCTCAAATGGATCTTGCTTGGTAATTATAATAGACAACAAAACAGGTTTAGTTGGTAGTTTTTTGATAGTATTAACCTGTGATTCTGTTAATGCTTTATCAGCAACTGAAACCAAAACCAAATTAGCATTTGCGTTATTAAATAAGGTTAACCATTCCATAAAACGTGGTTTAATGCATTCATCAGAGAGCAAGAGCATAACGCCTAAATCACCTTTGACTGGCCCATTATTTTTAATATTCTTTTGCGAGAAAGATAAATCATATAAATTTTGTTGCTTTTGTCCTGCGTTAATTAGGCTACTCAAAGCCGCTTTACGCAGATAAGGGTCAGTAATATTTTTGGCAAATTCTTCCTGATAAAAAGCAGGATTTAATCCATGAAAAGGGCGATGTAACAACATCTCCCATGCTTGTTTTGGCATTTTTGCTGGTGACCATACTTGAATCCATGACCGTCTTTCTTTGGCATCAATGGTATCTAATGGTGATAAACGAAAAGTTGGTGCACGTTCAGTGACATCAACAAAAACAGGTAGTAACGCTTTTTGAGCAAAATAAGTTGATTTGTGTTGAGTAGCATAGGTCATCACTTCCAAATCTGTCCAGGGAGCGATTTTAGCTGCAGAATCGTAAATGGTTTTCTGAATAGTTGCAAAATCGAGTAATTGTTGTTTAATTGTCAAGGATTCATTAAATCCTAATCCTGCTAATTCTGATTTTGAAAGATGGTGTTGTAATACCTTATAAATGGCGTCTTCCAGAATAATTCCGCTAACGTATAAGCTGATCGTGGTTGCTTGCATCCGCGTAGAGCCAGTAATGGCTTGAGGGCCTGTGGCAAGATTAATTTTTTGAATTTGTGAATTTTCAATGACTGTGCGACTTCGCTCAAATGGTAATAAGACTGAGTCAGGATTATTGTAAATAAAATATAAATTCTGAGTTGGTTGGTTATATAAATTAGCTGCAGTTAAAATAGTACCAATTACCGCAGAGGTCTCTCCGCCTTCAGTAAGAGCAAAAACAACATCGCCTTTTTGAATTTTATTATCTTGTAATTGTAATTGCCCAATTAACTGTAAATCTTCAAACCCTTCCAATGAGCTAATCAGTGCGCGATCTCCACCAGTAATTTCACCTTTCAATCGATTTTCAATATCAGGCAAATTATGGTTTACTTTAGACCACGAAGGTGTATTTTTGACTTTTTTCCAGAAAGGCCGCCACAACGAACTTTCGACTACTTCCGCTAAGCGTCCGGTGGAACCAGTACCATAAAAATAAATCTTTTGGCCATTTAACATAGCAGTCTGAATAGCTTGAGATGCATTTTCTAATTTCTTTAACTCCTGAGGATTTGTAGCAATTTCACGAAGCTTTATGGAAATATCGTTGTCAACTGCTAACAAGGCCTGCAAACCAGCGCTAGTATTTTGGGCGATTTGATAACTTAGATTGTAAGTTTTTGGGTGGCGCTGTTCGGTTAATAAAGAATACAGATGAAATTGTTTTTTATGATTAACATAATCTATAGATTGAGATGAAGGTACGATATTCATCATAGATAAGAGTGAGGCAGCAAAAGTACCAGGACTGAGAATTAGTAAGAAAAATAGACTATGGGTGATTTTATTGCGGGGATTCATAAAAAATCACAAATCATCATCTTCATCAGCGACACTAAATGAAGATCCACAACCACAGGTTGTTTTTGCATTAGGATTACGAATTACGAATTGCTCTCCTTGTATTCCCTGAATATAATCAATTTCCGCATTATGAAGGTATTGGTAACTCATTGAATCAATAAGTAATTTTACAGATTCCTCTTTGTTAGAACATTCTTGTTCAACAATAGTATCATCTTCATTAATTTCTTCATCAAAACTAAAACCATATTGAAAACCCGAACAGCCTCCACCTGTAATTGAAACACGTAAATTCAGTTTAGGATTATCTTCTTCTTTAATTAATTCTGCGACTTTATTTGCTGCATTAACTGAAAATTGAATGTCAGTGTTGGCTTTGGGTGAAGCATCAATTGCGGCCATTTTTTACTCCAATTTATTTTCTTTATATTAAGTATATATTCAAAATCTCGCATCTTGAAACATTTTGGGTATAAACATTATCTAATGATTTGTTCTATTGTAGCACCACCCAAGCACTGATTTTTATTATAAAAAACCACATATTGACCCGGTGTTACTGCTCTTTGAGGAGTAGAAAATAGAACATAATGCTGATTATTATCTTTAGGCGAAATCATACAGGCTTGTTCTATTTGTCTATATCTCGTTTTTGCGTAACAGGTTAAAGGAAGCTGAGATTCAGCATTATCCATTAACCAATGAATAGAACTGCATATTAATCCTTGAGCATAGAGTCTTGGGTGCTGACTGCCTTGTGCAACATATAAGGTATTAGTAGAAATATCTTTATCAACAACATACCAAGGTTCATCATTACTATTTTTTAATCCCCCAATTCCAAGTCCTTGTCTTTGGCCTAAAGTATAAAACATAAGACCATCATGTCTCCCTATTATTGTTTCATCAGTATTTTTAATGTCCCCTGGTTTTGCAAGAATAAATTCATTTAAAAAGGATTTAAATCGTTTTTCGCCAATAAAACAAATTCCGGTAGAGTCTTTTTTCGCTTGTGTTACTAGGCCAAGTTTTTGAGCAAATTCACGAATTTGTGGTTTTGTATAATCACCAATTGGAAATAAAGTTTTTGCTAATGCTTCAGGCTCTACTGCATGAAGAAAATAAGTTTGGTCTTTTTCTCTATCTTTAGCTTTATATAAATAACCGATGTTATTTTGAATTTTATTTTTTGCATAATGACCAGTGGCGATGTAGTCGGCACCTAGTGATAAGGCATGATCTAAAAAAGCTTTAAATTTTATTTCTTTATTACATAATACATCTGGATTGGGAGTTCTACCTTGTTCATATTCATTTAAAAAATGCTGAAACACGCGATCCCAATACTCTTCAGCAAAGTTAACGCTATGAAGAGGTATGCGTAATTGATTACACACGGCTTGTGCATCGGCTAAATCTTGAGCTGCGGGACAAAAATCATCGCGATCATCTTGTTCCCAATTTTTCATAAAAAGGCCTTCAACTTCATAGCCTTGTTCTTTTAATAACCAAGCAGCCACAGAAGAGTCGACTCCTCCGGACATACCAATAATCACTTTAGCGTTCATAATACCAATGTTAAATTTGTATAAAATATAACTGTTCGCACGTTATCCTGAGTCGGTTGTGACGAAGGATCTCCGAATGTTGCACTATGCTTAATTTCAGGAGATCCATCGTTTCACTCAGGATGATGGATAAGCAGTTACTAATAAAATGTTAATAGACTCTATATATAGGTTTTATTATCTCATAAAAGCATAGAAAATTGGATTTTATTTTTGAAAAAGAAGAGTTTTGTATTTATTTTAATCAATTATTTGATAAATATTGTAAATCAGGAGATAATATAATCTTTATACAAAGAGGTTAGAACAATATCAAGCCTATTTGTACTCTAATGACACTAAATTAAGGTGAATACGTCATTCCCACGAAAGCGTCTCACTTAGTGCCATTAATTTGTACTCAACTTTTTGGATATAAAATTAATGCTTTATTTGCAAGAATTGGCTAAACAAGGGCTTCAGAGCAAACAAATTAAATTAGATGAACGTTTGCCTTCATTTTTAGTAGCACCTTGTGATTTAATTATTAATTATAAAACGGAACCAAAAGAGGATTTTTATCTAATTCATATAGAAGTTAGCGGAGAATTAACTATAATTTGCCAACGCTGTTTGAATGAATTTAAATTACAGTATAATAATCCAACTACTATTGCTGTGGCACGTAATGATGCGCGAGCAGAACAATTATTAGAGCATTATGAGTGCATAGTTTCTCCCAATTTCCAAGTGAGTATAGACGATTTGGTTATTGATGAGTTGCATCTATATGTACCTCAGTTTCATGAGGAAACTAAGGATTGTAGTGAAGAAATTAATCAATTTTTAACTGAAAAAACTGAATCTTATTGATAATTTATGCAATTAATACTTGGATTGCAGCTAAAATATCGGTAATATTCCGGCTTTATGAATTAGGAGTAATATAATGGCAGTACAACAAAATAAAAAATCACGCTCACGTCGTGATATGCGCCGTTCACACGATGCTTTAACTAAGCCAACGCTTTCAGTAGATCCAACTACTGGAGAAACTCATCGTCGTCATCATATGACTGAAGATGGTTATTATCGTGGTAAAAAAATTCTTGATACCGGTAACGCTTACGAAGCAGACGAAAAAGAGTAATCTTCTTGAAAAAAATTACCATTGCCATTGATGCGATGGGTGGGGATCACGGGGTAAATGTCGTGGTTCCTGCTTGTGTTCACATCGCTAAAAAAAATCCGCATCTCAAGCTAATACTTGTTGGCATACAAGATAAAATTTCTGAGGTGCTGAAAAAGCATGGCGTTTTATCTTCAGAGCAATTTTCTATAGTTCATGCATCAGAACTGGTTGGTATGGATGAATTGCCATCGCATGCTCTGCGCAATAAAAAAAACTCTTCCATGCGTGTAGCTATTAATTTAGTAAAAGATGGACAAGCTGAAGCCTGTGTTAGTGCTGGTAATACTGGTGCATTAATGGCTACTGCTCGTTATGTCCTTAAAACTTTACCAGGGATAGATAGACCAGCCATCATTTCTAAGTTACCAACATTGAAAGGAAAAACATGGGTTATCGATTTAGGTGCTAATGTTGACTCTTGTGCTGAGCATTTATTTCAATTTGCTGTTATGGGTTCAGCATTAATTCAAGCTGTTGAAAATAAAACTCCAAGAATTGCTTTACTCAATATTGGTGTTGAAGAAATTAAAGGCAATGATCAAGTAAAACGTACCGCTCATATGTTGGCGGAGTGCTCTTTGCTCAATTATGTAGGTTATGTGGAAGGAGATCATTTTTATACCGGTGATGTTGATTTAATTGTTTGTGATGGTTTTGTCGGTAATGTTGCTTTAAAAGCAAGTGAAGGTCTGGCTAAATTTATGCTTGCAGTACTTAGCGAATCGTTTAGAAAAAATTGGTTAACTAAATTGATTGGTTTATCGGCACTTCCAGTTTTTAATCAAGTAAAAAAACGTATGGATCCTTCTCGCCATAATGGGGCAAGCATGCTTGGTTTAAATGGTATTGTTGTCAAAAGCCATGGAGGAACTAATGAGTTGGGTTTTGAAATGGCCATTGAGCAAGCGATGCTGGAAGTGGAAAACAATGCTGTTGACTTAGTCCGTGACAAAATAAATGAATTTATCAATCAGGGATTGCTGTTATGAATAATGCTGTCATTAGTGGCACAGGAAGTTATTCTCCTCAAAAACAATTAACTAATACTGAATTGGAAACCATGATTGATACAGATCATGAGTGGATTATTGCGCGTACAGGTATTTCTAGCCGAGCTATTGCTGAACCTCATGAAACAACTTCTTTTATGGCTGCTAAAGCTGCAGAACAAGCATTAATGGCAGCTTCTTTAGAAGCAGATAAAATTGATTTAATTATTGTTGCTACCTGCACTCCAGATGCTTTTTTTCCAAGTGTTGCTTGCACTGTTCAGCACGCTTTAAATATAAAACGTGCAATTCCTGCTTTTGATATTAGCGCAGCATGTAGCGGTTTTGTTTATGCTATGGATATAGCAAAACAATATCTTGCTTCAGGTTGTGTTCAACATGTATTGGTTATTGGTAGTGAACGTATGTCATCGGTCGTAGATTGGACTGATCGCTCTACTTGTATTTTATTTGGTGATGGGGCTGGTGCCGTCATTTTAAGTGCTAGTGATCGCCAAGGAATTATGGGTAGTGTTTTACATTCTATGTATGATAAAGAGCATTTTTTAACTTTAGAAAATAACACGGCATTGGAGCAGCGCGCTACAATATGTATGCGTGGAAATGAGGTTTTTAAGCTGGCAGTCAACATCATGGGTGAAGTGGTTGATGAAGTATTAGAACTTTGTAAATTAAAAAAATCAGATATTGATTGGCTAATTCCTCATCAAGCAAATATACGCATTATTCAAGCTATTGCTAAAAAATTATCGCTTCCTATGTCACAAGTTATTATTACTCTTGCTAATCAAGGTAACACTTCAGCTGCATCTATACCTTTAGCATTAGACTATTCTATTAAAAATAATCATATTCAAAGAGATCAATTACTAGTCCTTGAGTCATTTGGTGGTGGAATGACTTGGGGTGCAATGATCATTCGTTATTAACTAAGAGTAAGGGTTGTTTCTATTATGATGAATACCGCATTTGTATTTCCTGGACAAGGATCTCAGTCAATAGGAATGTTATCGGATTTTCTTCCTGAGTATCCTGTTGTGACAGATCTTTTTAAAGAAGCATCAGATGCATTAGGTTATGATTTATGGCATTTAATTCAAAATGGTCCTGAAAGTAAATTGAATCAGACTGAATTTACTCAAGTAGCTATGTTAACAGCTGATGTTGCTATTTATCGCTTATTAATAAAAGAGGGTGTGCCTCAACCTCAATTAATGGCTGGGCATAGCTTAGGGGAGTATGCTGCGTTAGTTTGTGCAGAGGCCGTTTCCTTAACTGATGCAGTACGTTTGGTTGCTCGACGTGGCCAGGTGATGCAAAATGCTATTCCTTTAGGCCTTGGTGCAATGGCGGCTATTGTTGGTTTAGATGATCAACAAGTAAAAGACTTATGTATTAAAGCCAGTCAAGGGCAAGAACAGGTAACACCGGCAAATTATAATGCAATCGGACAAGTTGTTATTGCAGGACATACTCCTGCTGTGCAAAGAGCCATTATGTTGGCAGAACATGCTGGAGCTCTTTTAGCCAAAGTTATTCCTGTAAGTGTTCCTTGCCATTGTCCTTTATTAAAAGAGGCTGCAGAGTTATTCGCAGAAAGCCTCGCTGTAATACCTTTTAAAAGTCCTGTTATTGATGTGATCTCTAATGTGGATTTAAGTATTTATTATTCTCCTGACCATATACGTGATCGCTTAAAAGAGCAGTTATATAGTCCAGTGCGTTGGGTAGAAACAATTCAATTTTTTAAAAATAGAGGCATTTCTCAACTTATCGAGTGTGGACCAGGAAAAGTGCTTAATGGTTTAGCCAAAAGAATTGATCGTAGTTTAAATACTTTAAGTATTTACGATACTATTAGTTTAGATCAATTAATGGAACAAGTTCAGACTCCAGCTTGAGGATAATTTATGAAAACGTTAGAAGGTAAAATTGCCTTAGTGACTGGCGCAAGTCGTGGAATAGGTCAGGCTATTGCTCTTAAATTAGCACAAAATGGTGCTTTTGTTTTTGGTACAGCAACGTCTGAACAAGGTGCTGAATCAATTAATTCTTTATTTGCCAAAGAGAATTGTTTAGGCAAGGGTTTAGTTTTAGATGTTACCAATGCTGAACAAATAGAAAAATTAATGGATTATTTTGCAGAAAATAATCAAAATCCTTCTATATTAGTTAATAATGCAGGAATTACCGCTGATAATTTATTGCTGCGTATGGATGATGATGAATGGTATAAAGTTATAGAAACTAATTTAAACTCTGTTTATCGTATGTCTAAAGCGTGTTTAAAACCAATGTTTAGAGCGCGTTGGGGGCGAATCATTTCTATTGGCTCAGTTGTTGGTGCTAGCGGAAATTCAGGACAAGTAAATTATACTGCAGCCAAAGCAGGCCTCGTAGGCTTTTCAAAGTCATTAGCACAGGAAATTGGCAGCAGAGGAATTACTGTGAATGTGGTTGCTCCTGGGTTTATTGATACTGATATGACGACGGCTTTACCTGATATGGTAAAAGAAGAGATGTTAAAAAGAATCCCTATGCGTAAATTAGGTCAAGCAGCTGATATTGCAGATGCAGTGGCTTTTTTAGCATCAGATGGTGCTAAATATATTACAGGTGAAACAATTCACGTCAATGGTGGCATGTATATGGATTAATGGACTTGCGTTATCTGTATAATTTTATAAACTACCAATCAGTATTTAAATTATTTAAATCAATCGTAAGAGGAAAATTAAGTTATGAGTACAGTTGAAGAGCGAGTGCGTAAAATTGTTGTTGAACAATTAGGCGTTAAAGAAGAAGAATTAAAAAATGATGCATCATTTGTGGATGATCTAGGTGCTGATTCACTTGATACTGTAGAGTTGGTTATGGCTTTAGAAGAAGAATTTGAAACTGAAATTCCTGATGAAAAAGCTGAAAAAATTACTACGATTCAAGAAGCTATTGACTATATTGAATCAAACATGAATAAAGAAGAAGCTTAAATATAAAATTTATATCGTTGATTTAATAAATTTTTATTACTCCTATTTTCATAGGAATTAAGTCAATGATAGTAAAAGTTCAACTAATGGTGTCCATTTAAGTTTTCTTCTCCTCATTTAGGAAGGAGAAAGCATGAAGTGGCGAGTGAGAGTTTTCAAATTTAAAGAAGGCTCCGTCGCTTTTTGTGTCATTGCTATTAGTTAAGGCTAATACGTCATTCTCGCGAATGCGGGAATCCATCTTTAACAGGCACAAGGCTGAGATAGAAATGGATTCCCGCGTTCTCGAGAATAACAAAAATCCTTTAGCTTAGCGTGAGTTCGTGAGTTATGGATAAGAGCGGATATAAGCTATTTATATCCAAGTACGTTATCCTGAACGCGTCTTTTTGCGTGAAGGATCTCCTGATCTGAGCAGAGATTAAATCCTATCACAGTCAGGAGATCCCTCGCTTATTCGCTCGGGATGACGTGCCAGTTCGGGGCTTTTTTAGCCTCGTATCCATAACTCACGTTCACTTAATGGCAGTGCTTCAGGCATTTTCTCCCTAAAAAAAGAGAGAACTATTTTATAAAGAAATATTGTTTAAGTTGGTACCTTAATGGCTCAGCTCTATGTTGGACATTTAATTTTTCGAGGAGTTTTCATTGAATAAGCGGCGTGTTGTGGTTACGGGCATGGGTATGCTCACTCCTATTGGACTTAACGTAAAAGAAACTTGGCAAAATATATTGGCTGGTGTAAGCGGTGTAGATACCGTTGAAGGATTTGATACTAGTGATTACAGCACAAAAATCTGGGCCAAAGTCAAGAACTTTAATGTTGAGGATCATATTCCGCTAAAAGATGCTCGAAAAATGGATGTTTTTACTCAATATGGTATGGTGGCTGCTGATGAAGCAATTGCTGACTCAGGTTTAAATATCGATGAAGCCCTATCTATCCGGATTGGTGTTGCTGTAGGAGCAGGTATCGGTGGAATTCAGACTATTACTAATAATCAAGATAGGTTAGTAGCGGGTGGTCCGCGTAAAGTTTCTCCTTTTTTTATTCCAGCAGGTATCATCAATATGGTTGCTGGACAAATTTCTATAAAACATAATCTTAAAGGTCCTAATATTTCTGTGGTCACGGCCTGTACAACTGGAACTCATAATATTGGTCTTGCTGGGCGAATCATAGCTTATGGTGATGCTGATGTGATGGTTTGTGGTGGTGCGGAAATGACTACAACTCCTCTTTGTTTAGCCGGTTTTTCTGCTGTACGCTCTCTTTCTAAACGTAATGATGAACCTAAAAAAGCATCACGCCCTTGGGATAAAGATAGAGATGGTTTTGTTATGGGAGAGGGTGCTGGTATTTTAGTACTCGAAGAATATGAACATGCAAAAGCGCGTGGTGCTAAAATTTATGCTGAATTAGTAGGTTTTGGTATGTCAGGAGATGCTTATCATATTACTGCTCCTGATGAAGATGCAAGTGGAGCTATTCGTGCCATGTCAGCCGCAATAAGCGATGCGCATATTGATCCAAAGCAAGTTGATTATATTAATGCGCATGGTACCTCGACTTCATTAAATGATTTAGGTGAAACTAAAGCGATAAAAGAGCTGTTTAAAGAGCACGCTTATGAATTAGCAGTTAGTTCAACTAAATCTATGACGGGACATTTATTAGGGGCAGCAGGAGCTGTTGAAGCGATTTTTAGTGTTCTTGCAATTCAAGACCAAATAGCTCCTCCTACTATTAATTTAGATAATCCTGATGAAGGCTGTGATTTAAATTATGTGCCTCATACACCACAAAAAAGAACTATTAATTATGTTTTAAGTAATTCTTTGGGTTTTGGTGGTACTAACGGAAGTTTATTATTTAAACGAATTTAAATGAATTATTTTTTAAGATATAAAAAACTTATTTTAAGTATTATTTTATTGTTTTTTTTCTCTTCTCTTTTATTCATTTGGGCTTTTTATAATTTAATTAATCCACCTTTACTGGTCTCTAATGCAGCGCCTGTTATTTTAGTTTTAGATAAGTCAACCACTGCTTCTAAATTTGTACACCTGTTAAAAGAGAAAAAATTAATTAAATCAAGTAAATTAATGCTCGCACTTATTCAATATGAACATTTAGCGAGCCAATTAAAAGCAGGGGTCTATCAAATTTATCCTGGTGAAACCTCATTACAACTTCTTCATCGAATAGCGAAAGGTGATGTAATGAGTTTTAATTTTACTATTATTGCCGGAACGAATCAGAAGAAAGTGGATAAAGATTTGAAAGTAGCGTCTTATCTAAATTATGACTCTGCTATGTGGAATGGTTTTAAACAAAACCACCCCAGTGCAGAAGGCTTATTCTTAGCAGATACCTATCGTTATGTCGGTGGGGTAGATGCTAAAAGTGTATTGAATCATGCCCAAAGAAATCTGTTAACTTATTTAAATAAAGCATGGGCTCATCGAGACCCTGAATTACCTTATAAAACACCCTATGAGTTATTAATTGCTGCTTCTATTATTGAAAAAGAAACTGCTGTGCCGCAAGAAAGAAAATTAATATCAGGCGTACTTATTAATCGCCTAAAAAAGAAAATGCCTTTACAAATGGATCCTACAGTTATTTATGCTATGGGGGATCAGTATAAGGGCTATTTGATTCATGATGATTTATCAGTAAATTCACCTTATAATACTTATCAAAATCGGGGTTTACCTCCAACTCCAATTGCTATGGTTGGTAAAGAAGCAATTGATGCTGCAGCCCATCCACAATTATCTAATTATTTGTATTTTGTTGCTCGGGGTGATGGGACACATCAATTTTCAGAAACCTATAAAGAACAAAAACAAGCTATCAACCAGTATAAACATAAAGGATCTCAATGAATTTTAATGCAGGCAAATTAATTGTTATTGAAGGTTTAGAAGGAGCTGGTAAATCAACCGCGGTATCTACAATTGTTGATTTATTAAATCAACATCAAATTAATACCCTCACCACGCGTGAGCCAGGTGGAACGGAAATTGGTGAGCAATTAAGAAGTATTATTAAAAATCCACAGTATAAAGAGATCTTGGATGATAAGAGCGAATTATTATTACTTTATACAGCGCGCATTCAATTATTGGAAGAAGTTATAAAGCCTGCACTAAAGAAAGGTATTTGGGTTATTGCCGATCGTTTTGAGTTATCAACTATGGCTTATCAAGGAGGTGGGCGAGGGATAGATCAAGCGATAATTCAACAATTATCAACTTTTTGTCTTAATGGCTTTAAACCAGATTTAACTTTATATCTGGATTTAAATCCTGAGTTAGGCATTCAACGCGCTCAACTACGCGGTCAGTTTGATAGAATTGAACAGCAAACCATGGAATTTTTTCATAGAGTTCATAAAATGTACAAAAAATGCATCCAGAGAGAACCCAATATAGTGACTATTGATGCAACGCTTCCTATATTAGAGGTACAAAAATATATTAAAGATGCCTTACATCATTTTTTAGAGCAATAATGACACTGAGACATTCAAGACAATGGCAAATTATAAATACTGCCTTAAGTAATAAGAGATTTCCTCAAGCCTTATTACTGATTGGCCCAGCACATTATGAGCTAACTCATTTTGTACTTAAAATTGCAGAGCTAATGCATTGTAAACAGCCTACTAATAATTTGTCTTGTGGCCAATGTTCTGATTGCCAAATGATCCAACAAGTTGCACATCCTGATCTTCATTGGGTTAAGCCAGAAAAAATAGGCTCAGCAATTAAAATTGAGCAAATACGTGAGTTACAGCATTTAGCTTTTTTAACATCGCAACGTTCTGTTTATAAAATAATTATTATTGAATCTGCAGATCGATTAAATACAGCAGCTTCTAATGCTTTATTAAAATTACTAGAAGAACCATCAGAACATACTCATTTTATTTTAATTGCAGAACAAATTGCTACAATCTTACCCACTATTTTAAGTCGTTGCCAGAAGCTTCATTTTTCTTCTGAGCAGGATATTTTATTAGATAACTTATTACAATTAGGAAATTATTACCCTGAGCATTCTGAGCGAGCTCAATTAATAAAACAAGCTGATGTTTTAATACAAAATTTAATTGCTGTTATTGAAAAGAAAGAAGAACCTAGCTTTTTAGCCTCTCAATGGAGTCAATATTCCTTAAATGATTTATTGTGGTTCTTATACTTAGTTTATTCACAAGTTAATTATTTATATATTAATAACATTTCGATAGAAGCTCCTGCATATAATGCTTTAATGAAATTAAAAGAATTAATTAATCCACTTATTGTTTTCGCTCAAATTGATAAAATTAATAATATTTTTAAAAAACTAAGCCATAATATTAATATAAATCCTGTTTTAGCCTTGGAAGATTTATTGTATTCACTGAGCGAATTTGAGTCTTAAAGATGGCAGAATTAAAGAAAATTAGTTGTTCATTTCCAACAGAAGCTTCTTTATATTTAGCTTATATGCCATTTATTAAAAATGGCGGGCTTTTTATTCGTACTAATCCCAATTATTCATTAAAAGAGCCAGTTCAACTAATAATTAATTTTTTTAATGAGGTAGAAAATTATACCATTAATGGAAAAGTAGTTTGGATTACGCCTAAAGGAGCTCAAGGCGGCAAACCTCCGGGTATAGGAATACAATTTGATGGGCCAAATTGTAGAAATTTATGCAATAAAATAGAAACCTATTTGGCCGGAATGTTAAAGTCCACTCAAATAACCGATACTATTTAAGGATTTAAATGATAATAGATTCACATTGTCATCTCAATTTTTTAGATTTAACAGATTTTAATAACGATATGGCTGAAGTTTTATCCACTGCAAGAGCTAATGGAGTAGAGCATTTTTTATGTGTTTGTGTGGAATTGAGTGATTATCCAGCTTTAGAACAACTAGCAAAAGATTATAAAAATATTAGTATCTCTGTAGGGGTTCATCCTAATACCGAAATGGATTCCCCTATAAGTGCAGAAACCCTTATCACTCTAGCCGCAAATCCTGCTTGTGTTGCTCTAGGTGAAACTGGATTAGATTATTACCGCACTCAAACTGTTGATGCCTTAGAGATTCAAAAAGAATGTTTTCGGCAACATATTAAAGCCGCTTTAAATGTAAAAAAACCACTTATTATTCATACACGTCAAGCAGCAGAAGATACTTTAAAAATACTGAAAGAAGAAAATGCAGATCAAATAGGTGGTGTGATGCATTGCTTTGCTGAGGATTTAGAAATTGCTTATCGTGCAATAGATCTCAATTTTTACATTTCTTTTTCTGGAATTGTAACCTTCAAAAATGCCTTAAATTTACAAGAAGTAGCAAAAAAAATACCTCTTGATAAAATTTTAATTGAAACAGATTCTCCTTATTTAGCACCAGTTCCTTATCGCGGAAAACAAAATCATCCCGCTTTAGTGAAACATGTGGCAGAGGCAATTGCCCAATTAAGAAATATTGAATATGAAGAACTTGCAAGAAGTACTACAGAGAATTTTTATCGTTGTTTCAATATTAAAAATTAATAAGCTCTTATTCTTTTAATCTAAGCGCAAATCTGCCTTTTCACCAAGAATTTAGCACGCTCCTTGAACAGTTACGTTCGGGATGACGTGCACTGTTAGTTTCTTATCCATAATTCACATTATTTAAGTGTTTTGATGGCAGGCAACACAACCATAACCAGAATTAAACATTATAGTTTTATCCTCGTCTTGACTGGTGTCACGTTGGAAATGAGTTACATTTTCTCTTGCATTGTGAATGCGTTTTTCCAACATAGTACGATAAGGCCAAAAAGCATAATTTTTAGATAATTTTGCAGTTTGATATATTTTTACTCCTGTCTGCCAATCACCTGATTTGACTAACATATCACCCATATTCATAAAAAAACCTTCGAAATTATGAGGAGCAATCCACGAATTCCAACAAGCACGTTTTTTTCCATCACGCGTCTCATTTGCCATGTAGGGTGCATAATTAGGATTTTTGCGATCGATTTTGTGTCCAGCACATGCATCCAAAGTTAACCACTGCCATTTTAATCCTTCTTTAAAATGCTTTGATTCCGGTGTTAAGGTTGACATGGGGTAACCGGCAGTAAAATAATTAAACTCTGGCCAAGCATGAATGGCTTTTTTTAAAGTAAAATAACCTTGAACTTCCTCACGCTGATCATGAAATATCTTACCTTCAATCAGTTGGGTATCTCCTAAAAAGCCTTGATAAATAGGGTTCGTTGGATCAAGTACCAAAGAATCTGAAAAATACTTTTTGGACAATACCATTTCATCTGTAATAGTTGGAAGCTGATTTTTATTTCTTTGGCGCTCTGTAATTTTCCATATATGCACAAACCCTAAGTGAGCAGCAAGCTTAGGATCATTTGGGTTTTGCAAATAAGCTGCCATTAATAAGTAATCCGCTTGCGAAAGATCTTTATAACTTCCACTATGCAAAGTCTTCCAAAAGTACCGCTGTGCTTTGGCTGCCAGTGCTGTTGACGACTGTTGTGGTTTTTTAGATGCTATAGAAAAAAGAGCAACCTTATCACAAGAAATTAAACCAGTAACAATAAAAAAAAGGCCAAGTATCCTTATAACTTGCATCGCATTCCGTTTAGTTTAAGCTGCTTTATTATTGTTTGTATCATTAACAATAATTTAAATCAACTTCAGGATTTTTCGTAAGTCCTGAACTTATTAGAATGCCAATCTAAAGCTTAAAAATCAGACACATACTGTTGTTTTCTCCAACA
>CAMFHA010000045.1 GCA_945952115.1 uncultured Legionella sp.
TGTTGGAGAAAACAACAGTATGTGTCTGATTTTTAAGCTTTAGATTGGCATTAGACTTCTTCGCAAGCTGTCAAGATAATAATTCTTTCCTATTTTTAAAATATTCTAGAGCCTCAGGATTAGCTAAAGATTGCACATTATTGACGGGTTGATGATGTACAATTTGACGTACTGCTAATTCCACTATTTTCCCACTAATTGTGCGAGGGATATCTGTTACTTGAATAATTTTTGCTGGTACATGGCGAGGAGATGCATTGTGTCGAATTGTTTGTTTAATGGCATTAATTAATGATTCATCTAAAACCATTCCTTCGCGTAATTTAACAAAAAGAACAACTCGAGTATCCTCTTCCCAATCTTGTCCAATAACAATACTATCTAAAACTTCAGCTATTTTTTCTACTTGACGGTAAATTTCAGCAGTACCAATACGTACACCACCTGGGTTTAAAACAGCATCAGAGCGTCCATAAATAATTAAACCACCGTGTTCACTTAATTCGGCAAAATCTCCATGTGCCCAAACTCTAGGAAAGCGTTCAAAATAAGCACGGTTATAAGCAATTTTTTCTGGATCATTCCAAAAACCTATAGGCATGGAGGGGAAAGGTTTGGTACAAACTAATTCTCCTCGTGTATTTTGGACAGGTGTTCCTTCATCATTATAAATTTCAACGCTCATCCCTAAACCAAGACATTGCAGTTCGCCACGATAGACGGGCAGAATCGGGTTGCCTAAAGCAAAGCAAGAAATAATATCAGTACCTCCAGAAATAGAGCTTAATTGAATGTCCGATTTAATTTCTTCATAAACATAATCATAGTTTTTAGGTAATAATGGTGAACCTGTAGATAAAATACAACGTAAATGAGATAGATTAAATTCTTTTTCTGGATGCACTTTATCCTTTTCTACTGCAGAAATAAATTTAGCACTAGTGCCAAAAACGCTCACTTTTTCTTGTTCTAAAATTTGAAATAACCGGTTAGGCCGTGGGTGAGTCGGTGAACCTTCATATAAAGTGAGTGTTGCACCTAAAGCCAAGCTGGAAACCATCCAATTCCACATCATCCAACCGCAAGTGGTATAAAATAATAAATTGTCAGAAGCACTGAGATCACTGTGCAAACCTAATTCTTTCATATGTTGTAATAAAGTTCCTCCAGCTCCATGAATAATGCATTTGGGTTTTCCAGTGGTGCCTGAAGAAAATAAAATATACACAGGATGATTAAACGGTAATGAAATAAAATCGCAGTCAGTAGCAGGCTTTATAAAATTGTGCCATTCAATGGTTTTGGGAATAGTAGTACTGTTTAATTTTTCTTCTATATTAGGACAAATAATAATTTGAGTTAAAGAAGGAATCGCCTCACTTAATTGTTTGATCTTTTCTATGCCAGAATGAATTTTTCCTAAATATTGATGACCATCACAAATAAATAAGACTTTAGGTTCAATTTGACCTAAACGATCAATCGCCGCTTGAGGTCCAAAATCAGGCGAGCAAGAGGACCAAACAGCGCCTAAAGATGTGGTCGCCAGCATTGCAATGACAGTATAGGCGGTGTTAGGCATTAAAGCAGCAACTCGATCACCTACTTGAATGCCTTGTTCTTTTAAACCCGCAGCACATTGAGCAACTGCTTGATACAGTTCTTTATAACTTAAAGCAGTTCGTTTATTATTCTCATCCAAACAGATTAATGCAGTATGCGCATCACGACGGCTTAATAGTTGCTTGGCAAAATTAAAATGTGCTCCAGAAAACCATTTTGCATCCAACATCGTTTTATAATCATTTAATACTTGTTTCGCTGGAGTATCAAAATTAATTTTAAAAAAATCACAAAGAGTTTGCCAAAATAAAGCCATGTCAGTGATGGACCACTGATGAAGTTCTTGATAATTTTTAAACGATTTTTTTGTTTTTTCTGATGCAAATTGCATAAACTGCCACATTTGGCTTAATTCAGGTTGTTTGGGTGTCCATATTTTTGTATTCATTATATTTTTTCGCCTAATTACAGGGATTTGCCAACATGGCATTGGCTACTTTAGATTGATTTTTTTTACCCAGTATTTTGCAAATCCAATCACCAATAGTCACTATTTTAAATATATCTATTCCTGTTTCAATTCCTAAACCATGCATTAAATACAATACATCTTCAGTTGCTACATTTCCTGTGGCGCCACGTGCGTAAGGACATCCTCCCAGACCTGCAATAGAGCTATCAAAACGATGGACTCCATACTGGAGCGAAGTTAAAATATTAGCTATTGCTTGGCCATAGGTATCATGAAAATGCATAGCAACTTGATTTAAGGATAAAATAGGTAAGATTGTATCTAGCAGTAGTTGAGTTTGTTTAGAGGTGCCTACACCAATAGTATCGCCTAATGAAATTTCATCTACTCCTAAATCAAGAAGTTTTTTAACTACTTGTTCTACTTGTTGTGGAGAAATAGTTCCCTCATAAGGACAACCTAACGCGCAAGAAATATAGCCTCGAACTTTGATTTTATGCTCTTTAGCCCTGTTTATAACTGGCACAAAACGCGCGATACTTTCTGCAATAGAGCAATTAATATTTCTTTGATTAAACGCTTCACTAGCGGCCGTAAATAGAGCAATTTCTTTTACATGAGCATTTAATGCTTTAAGCATTCCTTTTTCATTAGGTACTAAAGCTGAATAAGATACATTAGAACTTCGATCAATAGAGCTAAATACTTGTTCATTGTCGGCTAGCTGTGGAATGGCTTTCTCTGAAACAAAACTGGTTACTTCAATTTGTTTTAATCCGGTTTGGCTTAATGAATTAATCAGTTCAATTTTATTCGAAGTAGGCACAAAAACAGATTCATTTTGCAAACCATCCCGTGGGCCTACTTCAATAATAGTTATCTGTTTTGGATAATTCATTGTATTGCTTACTCCTTGCAATGACTCAGTAAAATCAGGACGTATTAAAATGTAGGTTGGGCCTTGACCCAACCGCACACGAAGTGTCACCATAGTCTCTTAGCTAAGTACTATTACATTACGTATCTCAAAATCATAAGAGGATACGGAACTGGTTATGCTTTTTTTAAAGAAAGAAGTTCAGCTCCTTCATTTACCTGAGCGCCTACCTGATAAAAAATATCTTCTAAAATACCTTCATTAGGAGCATGAATAGTATGTTCCATTTTCATTGCTTCTAAAACCATAATCCGTTCTCCGGCTTTGACCCGATCACCTCGATTTTTTAATATGGCTACTATAGTTGCAGGCATAGGCGCTGTTAATTGTCCTGCATGACTTAGTGTATCATCAGCTTTTTCCCATTCAAAACGTTGAATAGTAATAACCCCTTCTGCATTGTATAAAGTTAAAGCTTTAGAGGTATTTTCACACAGTGCTTTATAAAATTTTTGGTTAATTTCAACTTTTAATTCATTATCCTGTAGAGAAGCCTGAATATCATACTCCTTTCCATTTAATATTAGCTTAAATTCATTTATATTGATTGGATGTATAGTCGCTTCAATCAGTGTTTCAAGTTGATAGCGCAAAATCCAATAGTTAGTTTTATAAGCTTGCCAGGCAAAGCAATCGTGCAGAAGTGGATCTTTTATTTGTTTTATACTAGTTAAATAATCAAAACTAACAGCCATAATTAAAGCAGTTTGCTGTTCGAGATGTTTGAGGGTAATCGTGTGTTTAGTCAAGAAATCAGTACTTAGATGTTCTTTTATAAATTCTGGATGTTGACTAATTGCTTGTAAGAATGGGATATTGGTTTTAACGCCTCCAACATAATAATGATTTAATGCGTAGTTTAACCGGTGTAATGCTTCTTCGCGGTTTTTTCCTTTAGCAATTAATTTAGCAATCATGGGATCATAATACATGGTAATTGCAGATCCTTTGGTAACTCCTGTATCTATTCGTAAGCCTTTACTTTGAGGTTCTTTGAGAAAGCCAAGGGTTCCTATAGAAGGAATAAAACCATGATAAGGATCTTCAGCATAAATACGGCATTCAATAGCATGACCAGTGAATTGTATTGCTCCTTGTTGCAATGGTATAGGTTCATTAGCTGCTATTTTAAGTTGCCATTCTACCAGATCTAAGCCTGTAATCATTTCCGTAACAGGATGTTCTACTTGAAGACGGGTATTCATTTCCATAAAATAAAATTGCTCACCATCTAAAAGAAATTCAATGGTTCCAGCCCCAGAATAGTTTATCGAACGAGCCACTTCACAAGCAGCATCAGCCATTTTTTGACGTAAAGAAGGAGATAAATTAGGAGCAGGGGCTTCTTCTATAATTTTTTGATGTCGACGTTGAATAGAACAATCACGTTCAAAAAGATGAACTACATGGCCATGATTATCCGCCATAATTTGTATTTCAATATGACGAGGATTAAGTACTAATTTTTCAATAATCATAATTTCATCGGCAAAGCTTGCAAATGACTCTCTTTTTGCGCCGGCTAAAGCTTCGTGAAACTCTTCCTCTTTATAAACAGCACGCATGCCTTTACCACCGCCGCCATTTGCTGCTTTTAATAATATAGGAAACCCAATGTTTTTTGCTTCTTGCAGTAATCGTTCTTCAGTTTGATCATTGCCATGATAGCCAGGAGTTAAAGGTACTGAGGTTTTTTCTAAAAATTGTTTAGCAATTTGCTTTGATGCCATTGCTTCTAGAGCAGAAATAGATGGACCGATAAAAATAATTCCAGCTTCTTCACACTCTTTAGCAAAGAGAGGGTTTTCTGATAAAAACCCATAACCTGGGTGAATTGCTTCTGCACCACTTTCTCTAGCTGCTTTAATAATTTGAGCTCTATTTAAATAGCTGTCTTTAGCTGCTGCTTCACCGACACAATAAGCGCTATCCGCTAACTGTACATGTAGACTATTTTTATCTACTGTGGAATATACCGCTACGCAATGTATACCCATTGCCTGAGCTGTTTTTATTATTCGACAGGCAATTTCCCCACGATTAGCAATAAGAATTTTGTTAAACATGCGCTATTCCTAGTTCCAGTTAGGTTGTTCTTTATTCAAAAAAGCATGAAGCCCTTGCTGTCCTTCTACTGAAATTCTTTTTTGAGCAATTAAAGAAGCAGTATACTCTATTAATTCTTCACTAATTGTTTTATTAGCTACTTCATGCACCAATTGTAATGATTGCTTAACGGCTTCAGGAGCATTGCTGGCTATTTGTTGAGCATAGTTTAGAGTGAATTCTAATAACTCTTCCTCTGGAACACAAAATTGAATTAAACCTAGCAATAAAGCGCGGGAAGCATCAAAAATTTCAGCACTCATAAACAACATTTGAGCATTGCGCTCGCCAATGGCTTTAATGACATAGGGGCTAATGACGGCAGGTATCAAACCTAATTTCACTTCTGAAAAACAAAAACGGGCAGAAGGCGCAGCAATAGCCATAGTACAAGCCGCCGCTAAGCCTGCGCCGCCACCAAAGGCGGAGCCTTGTACCATCGCAATACTGGGTTTCGGGCCTCGATAAAGGTTAAACATTAATTTTCCTAAAACTAGAGCATCTGCATGATTTTCTTCTTGTGTAAAAGAAGCCATGCTTTTCATCCAGTTTAAATCAGCTCCAGCTGAAAAATGTGCTCCTTGTGCTTTTAGAATAATGCATGAAATATGTGGATTATTTTGTATGTCTTCAATTCGAACATTCATTTCTGCTAAGAGAGCACTATCAAAAGCATTTCGTTTTTGAACTCTATTAATTGTTAATAAAGCAATCTTATCCTGAACTTCATAGAGTAAATCACTCATAAAAAACTGCTCCTCTACATACGAAAAACACCAAATTGTGTTGATGAAATAGGTGGATTTAATGCAGCCGATAAACTCAAACCTAATACTTTACGCGTATTTTCAGGTGCAATTATTCCATCATCCCAAAGCCGGGCGCTAGCATAATAAGGATTTCCTTGTTTTTCATATTGAGCGCGTATTTCTGTTTTAAATAGCTCTTCTGCTTCCTGTGACCATTCTTTCTTTTCTTTAGCGTATTTATCTTTATTGATTTGAGCTAATACGTTAGCAGCTTGCTCACCTCCCATTACGGAAATTCGCGAGTTTGGCCAAGCCCAAAGGAAACGAGCATTATAAGCTCTGCCACACATAGCATAATTTCCTGCTCCAAAACTACCTCCTACAATCACTGTGAGTTTGGGAACTTGTGCATTGGCTACAGCTGTAACCATCTTAGCTCCATGTTTAGCAATGCCAGAGGCCTCGTATTTAGATCCCACCATAAAACCAGTAATGTTTTGCAAAAAGACAAGAGGTATTTTTCTTTGGCAGCACAGTTCAATGAAATGAGTAGCTTTTTGAGCGCTCTCACTAAATAAAATGCCGTTATTAGCAATAATTCCAATAGGGTAGCCATATAAATGGGCGAACCCGCAGACTATAGTAGTCCCAAAAAGGGCTTTAAATTCATCAAAATCGGAACCATCTACAATTCGTGCAATAATTTCTCGTATATCAAAAGGGGTTTTCGGATCGATTGGAATAATGCCATTAAGTTCATTAGCTTCATATAATGGCTCCCTTGTTTCAATACGCTTGATACTAGGATTTTTAACACGATTTAAATTAGCAATAGTCGTTCGAGCTAAATGTAAAGCATGTGCATCGTTCTCTGCATAATAATCAGCAACTCCTGACATGCGACAATGAACATCCGCGCCTCCAAGATCTTCGGCGCTAATTACTTCGCCTGTAGCTGCTTTAACTAGAGGAGGGCCACCTAAAAAAATGGTTGCTTGGTTACGTACCATAATGGACTCATCTGCCATAGCCGGCACATAAGCGCCTCCTGCGGTGCATGAGCCCATTACTAGAGCTATTTGAGGTATATTTAGCGCTGACATTTGAGCTTGATTATAAAAAATTCGTCCAAAATGATCTCGATCTGGAAAAACTTCATCTTGTAAAGGAAGAAAAGCGCCTCCTGAATCAACCAAATAGACACAAGGAAGATGATTTGCTAAAGCAATTTCTTGAGCTCTTAAATGTTTTTTTACGGTTAAAGGGTAATACGTTCCGCCTTTGACCGTTGCATCATTTATTATAATGACACATTCTGTTCCAACAATATGACCTATGCCGGTAATAATACCTGCTGCAGGAATTTCATCTTTATATACTTCATAAGCTGCTAATTGAGAAAATTCAAGAAAAGGACTGCCTGGATCTAATAATTGTTGTAAGCGTTCTCGCGGAAGTAATTTTCCATGACGTAAATGTCGGGCTCGTGCTTTTTCATCACCGCCTTGATAGACTTGATTAATTCGAGCATTTAACTCATTTACAAGCGCATTCATATTGGCTTCATTAGTCTTAAACTCAGAGCTATTAGAGTTTAGTTGACTGATTAACTTGCTCATGGCTTATCCTTATCGAATTAAAATATCGCTAATCACAATAATGGTCCAAAGAACCCAAACAATAGCGATAAAATGAGGCATTTCTTTGCCTTTTAAACCTCGATATATCAATGCGGGAACAGCCGTTATAATAATTGGAAGCACCATGAGAACGATAATTTTTCTAATTACTAATCCCCAGCCGGTTTGACTGAAAATAGGTGTTAATTTTAAATTGATGTGAGTGAAAAATAGATCAATATAAATGATTAGAAGATGAGCATATTTAGCAAACACGACTATTAAGATACTTAATAGAAGGTAGATCAAACTTTGTCGCAGCATTTAGTTCCTTATTTATTATTATACTAATAGCCCTAATTTCGTCATCTCCGCTTTTGTACGCTGCCATTAAGTTAAGGAGTTTTTATAACCGTTCGCGCTGAGGAGTGTGCGTAAGCACACGTCTCGAAGCGTTACAGTGAAAGGCTTCGAGACGGCCTAAAGGCCTCCTCAGCTCGAACGGTTACGATGTGAAATTCCTTAACTTAATGGCAGTGCCGCTTTTGCGGGGATGACATTTTTATTAACTTAGGACCTCATTATTACACTAATTCTATAGCCATAGCTGTGGCTTCACCACCACCAATACATAGAGCCGCTATACCACGTTTTTTCCCTTGTTGTTTTAGTGCATGAAGTAAAGTAACTAAAATTCGTGCACCAGAAGCACCAATCGGATGACCAAGAGCGCAAGCGCCGCCGTGAATATTAACTTGTTCTGGATTTAATTCAAGTTCCTTGATAGCTGCCATAGCTACCACAGCAAAAGCTTCATTAATTTCATACAGATCTACACCGGATTGTTTCCAATGAGCTTTATTCATTACTTTTTTTATTGCATCTACTGGAGCTGTAGTAAACCATTCTGGTGCGTGAGCATGGCTTGCATGAGCTACAATGCGTGCTAAAGGTTGAATGCCATGTTTTTTCGCATTTAGGGCAGTCATTAAAATTAAACTGGCTGCTCCGTCTGAAATAGAGCTAGAGTTTGCAGCGGTTACTGTCCCATCAGCTTTAAAAGCTGGTTTAAGTTGCGCTATTTTTGCAAGCTTACTTTCTTCTGGTCCTTCATCTTGAGAAATAGTTACTTCTCTTTTTTTTGTTGATACAGTAACTGGAGCAATTTCTTGATTGAAAGAACCATTTTTAATAGCATTTAATGCTTTTGACATTGAGTTCACAGCAAATTCATCTTGTTGTTCTCTAGTAAAATGATAATGAGCCGCTGTTGCCTCTGCAAAACACCCCATTAATTGTCCCTTGGTATAGGCATCTTCAAGCCCATCTAAAAACATATGATCTTTTATTTCGCCATGACCTAAACGATATCCAGCACGTGCTTTAGTTAATAAATAAGGTGCATTCGTCATGCTTTCCATTCCGGAAGCTAAAATGATCAAATTTGGATCGGTTTTAATTAAATCATGGGCTATCATCACCGTTTTCATCCCAGAACCACACATTTTGTTAATCGTTGTGGCTCCACTAGTATTGGGAATACCCGCTTTTATTGCTGCTTGGCGGGCAGGAGCTTGTCCAATACCTGCTTGCAATACACAACCAGAAAGGACTTCATCAATTTCATTAGCAGGTAAATTAGCTTGTTTTAAAGCAGCAATATGGGCTACTGCAGCTATATCTGGAGCGGAGAGTGTAGATAAGCTTCCTAACATGCCTCCCATTGGTGTTCTTTTTGCAGCAACAATTACTATTTCATTGTCTTCCATTTTGCTTTTCCTTATACGGTTTCGTTATAAAGTTCACGTCCAATAAGCATCCTTCTAATTTCAGAAGTGCCAGCTCCAATTTCATACAGTTTAGCATCGCGTAATAAACGTCCTGTGGGATATTCATTAATATAGCCATTACCACCTAATATTTGTATGGCTTGTAAAGCCATTTGTGTTGCACGTTCTGCTGTATATAAAATAACCCCAGCAGCATCTTTACGATTTACTTTACCTTGATCACAAGCTCTGGCAACTGTGTATAAATAAGAGCGACAAGCGCTTATTTCTGTATACATGTCCGCTAATTTGCCTTGAATAAATTGAAATTCGCCTATTGCCTGATTAAATTGCTTTCGCTCATGAACATAAGGAATCACAACATCCATACAAGCTTGCATAATACCAATTGGGCCTGCTGCTAAAATAGTACGCTCATAATCAAGACCGCTCATTAATACCTTCACACCTTGGTTGACCTCACCAAGTACTTGTTCGATAGGCACGTTACATTCTTCAAATACTAGCTCACAAGTATTCGAACCTCTCATTCCTAATTTATCGAGTTTTTGCGCTGTTTTAAATCCAGGCATGCTTTTTTCAATTAAAAAGGCAGTGATTCCTTTACTTCCAGCTAATTTATCTGTTTTCGCATAGACCACTAAGACATCAGCATCTGGGCCATTAGTAATCCACATTTTAGTTCCATTAAGAATATAGTGGTTATTTTCTAAACGCGCTTGTAATTGCATACTAACGACGTCTGAGCCAGAATTAGATTCACTCATCGCTAGAGCACCAATATATTCACCATTAATAAGTTTAGGCAAATAACGAAGTTTTTGCGCTGGAGTTCCATTTAAGTAAATTTGATTGACGCATAAATTTGAATGAGCACCATAACTTAGTCCTACTGAAGCAGAAGCGCGAGAAATTTCCTCCATTGCAATAGCATGAGCTAAATAACCCATGTTAGCGCCTCCATATTCTTCACTTACTGTAATACCCAATAATCCCATTTCACCTAATTTCTTCCAAAGCGCATTAGGAAAAGTATTTGTTTCATCAATTTGCGCGGCTAACGGTGCAATTTCAGTTCGAGCAAATTGGATAACGCTGTCGCGTAAAAGATCGTAGGTTTCACCTAGTTGATAATCTAAGCCTGGGTACATAGGATGACATCCTGTGAATAGTGGAACAACTCTTGTATATTCAAATTTTTTAGGTTGGGCTTTGGTCAAAAAGATCAACTTAATACAATTGGATATACGAAGATTGCTCTCGTGATAGTAATTACTTGAAAACTATACCGAATAGGAGTAATTATCTCAAGCGACTTAAATTTTTTCTCTTTTCCAAATAATCTAGATCTTCAGGTAGAATGGGTATATATATTAATATTATTTAATTATCTTGAAACTTGGAGTATTAATGTATTCAATAATTCGTCCTTGCTTGTTTAAGATGGACGCAGAAAAAGCACATCGAATGGCGCTTTCTGTTTTAAAATATGTTCCTAAAAATTGTTTTCCACAACCGGCAAAGAATCCTATCAAGATTCTAGGAATGAATTTTGATCATCCAGTGGGGTTAGCTGCTGGTCTTGATAAAAATGGAGACTATTTAGATGCTTTAGCAAAATTAGGCTTTTCTTTTATTGAGGTGGGAACAGTTACTCCTAAACCACAATCAGGAAACCCTCTCCCTCGCTTATTTCGTCTTCCTGAGCAACGAGCTATTATTAATCGGATGGGATTTAATAACCATGGTGTAGAAATATTGGTTTCTAATATTAAACAATCACATTATCGAGGGATTTTGGGTATTAATATTGGCAAAAATCGAGATACGGCTTTAAATAATGCTATTGATGATTATTTATTTTGCATGCGAGCAGTTTATTCTTATGCCTCTTACATTACGATAAATATTTCTTCACCGAATACTCCCGATTTGCGCCAATTACAAAAAGGGGCTTATTTTTCTTCTCTTTTAGAAGGCTTGCAGAGAGAACAAAGAAAATTAAGTGATGTACATCAACGTCATGTTCCTTTTGTAATCAAAATTTCTCCGGATGAAGAAGAAGAGACTTTAAAAGAAATGACTGAAGCGATGTTACATTATGGTATTGAAGGGATTATTGCAACGAATACCACATCTCGAAAAGAGTATTTTACTGATTTATCTGAAGTAATGAAGCAAGGAGGTCTTAGTGGTGAGCCTTTATGTCATTTATCAACAAAATGTCTGCGTTTATTAAAAAGTTATGTGGGTAAAGAGATTGCTTTAATTGCCGTTGGTGGAGTTCATGATTTAGCTAGTGCACAAGAAAAAATTGATGCAGGAGCTTCTTTAATACAATTATATACGGGTTTAATTTATGAAGGTCCTAATTTGATAACTTCATTAGCAAAAAATTTGGAGCTCAATAAACATGTATCTGACTAAAGAGTTAGCTTTTGAGATAGAAACGTGTATTAAAGAAACGCATCTTGATATGGCTCGTTCTGTTCCTATTGGAAAAGTTTTAGAAATAGGTGAGGGTGCTGCCTGTTTTGCGGGAGCTTCCTCTTTTTTTTCTCAAGTAATCGCTTGGGGATTTAAACTTAAACCGAAGCAATTTAAAATACAGATTGAGCTAATCGAGGAATTTTATCGTTCTTGTGGTCATCTATCTGTTGATATTGAGTTGTGTCCTCTAGTAGGAAATGATTTACCCATGGCTTTAAGTGAGCGGGGGTATCAAATTACAGAATTAAGCACTATTTCTTTTCTTGATTTAACTACTCATTTAATTCATTTAGATGAAAGTCCTTTTAGTATTCGTGAAGTCGTTCCTGATGAAATAGAGCAATGGGCAAAAACTGTGGCGCTTGGTTTTGGTCACCTTGATGCACAAGATCAATTTATAAATTATGCTCGATTAAAAGGTGTACATGTTTATGCAGCTTATGATAAGCAGCAAATAATTGCAGGCGCTACTATTGCTCGACATGGTGTAATAGCTGATTTAGGGGTAACAAGCACTTTACCTGCATATAGAAATCAGGGTATACAAAAATTGTTGCTCAATGAACGGATACGATTTGCTAATAAAGAAGGTATTTCTTTGTTAACTGTTACAACTCAACCAGGCTCGATTTCAGATATTAATGTTCAAAAAATAGGTTTTCATTGTGCGTATACGCGTATTAAATTTACTCGTATATTAAAATGAATGTTTATTATTTTTTAATTCTTGTTCTAGACTATCCAATTTGGTTCCCGAATCTGTTTTACCAAATAAACCTAGTTTTTTAGTTAATCCAAAACTTAAAGCAGAAAGTATATCCAGTAAAAATTCTTTAATTTGCCCCCTCCATTCACGATGTTTATCTAAAACAGTTCTGGCTTTATTTATGGCGTGTAAACATTCATTTTTAAAAGTTATTTTTGCTTTCTCAATATTAGACTCATCTAATGATAAAAACTTATTTTGAGCCTGAGTTAAAACTTCACATAATAGCTTAGCTTCCTGGGCTGCTTTTGTATAATTAGAATTATTTAATGATTTTTCATACATTTTTTGTTGTTTTTTAGTAAGAACTTCTAAATGCTTATTAAAATTTATTTTTTTCAATTCATTATGTCGTTCTTGATGTAATAGATCGGCTTTATGGCGATTATTATTTAATGATACATTATTATTAGTTGGTGAAGTATTGTTGATAACTGCTGGTTCAGATTTTTGCCGTGTTTGCTTTTCTTGTCCTTGTAATAGTTTATATAAATCTTCAGCAAACTCTCCTTTTTTTGGATCAAATAAATTTGTGTGAAAAATTGTTCGTCCATTTATAAAAAAATGTACAGTATCTCCTTGATGAGGCTCCGGAAACCATGCTGTTACTTTTAATTGAACAAGGGTAGTATTAAGTGATTTTACTAGTTTTTCTTGTTCTATTTCAGTGCTTAATGCGGTATTAATATTCAATTTTACTGATTCATTAGTTTGGTTATTGGGGACTTCAATAGTAATATGAGTCATAATTTATGTGATTATTAGTCTACTTGTTAAACAATATTTCACTTTGATTGATATGTCAACATTTAGCAAAAAACCAAGATCTTCAGGTAGAATGGGTATATCAGAGCGTGTATAAATACGCCCTAAAGTTAATTGTTAAAACAATTTATTTTTTAATTCTTGTTCTAGACTATCCAATTTGGTTCCCGAATCTGTTTTGCCAAATAAACCTAGTTGTTTAGTTAATCCAAAACTTAAAGCAGAAAGTATATCTAGTAAAAATTTTTTAATTTGTCCCTTCCACTCAAGATGTTTATCTAAAACAGGTCTTACATCCGTTACTGCTTTTAGGCAGTCACTTTTAAATGTTTGTTGTGCTTTCTCAAAATCAAGTTCATCTAATGATAAAAAATTCTTTCGAGCCTGAGTTAAGGCCTCACATAACAAATGAGTTTTATCCATTGCTTCTATATAATTAGAATTATTTAGTGATTTTTCATACATTTTTTGTTGTTTTTCAGTAAAATTTTTTAAATGTTTAGTAAAATGTATTTTTTCTAATAAATCATAACGTTCTTGAAGCAATTGATTTATTTTATTGGTCTCATTATTTGAGACAGTGCTTTTGACCGTTTGTGGTAGATTTTCACTTATTGAGGATTCCATTATATCCGAATTCGTGAAGTTATTGCTTATTGGGTTGGATTGAATATCTTTATTTGAGACAGTGCTTTTAACATTTGGTGGTAGATTTTTACTTACTGAGGATTCTTTTTGATCTAAAACGGTGGTTTTATTGTTTGTTGGTTTGGATTGAATATCTTTTGGTTTACTTTGAATTAATTTAATTTCAGCATGACGTTTAAGCACAATGTAGTTAGTTGCCAATGTTTTATGTCTGTAGTTAATTTGTTCAAATAAAACTTTAATATTATTATCTAGAAAAACTTCTTTTTCTGTATGCGGCGTTAGAAGAATGATATTAGGCTCAAGCTTAATTTGTTTTACTTATTTTTTTTGATCAAAAGGATCATAAGCATAAGGAATTAAAAAAGTCTTATCTTTTCCTCTCTGCGTTCTAGCTTCAAATAAATAACCTTGCTGAGTTTGTGACACCTGAGCATGACCATAGCCATCAAAAAAGTAAGATTGAGGTTTATAGGTTGTATTAGGAAAGGCTCTTTTAAAAAAATCAATAAATTCAGGTGAAAATTCTTGAGCAATTTCTTCTTCGGTTTTTTTACGAGGTACTGGTTGTATTAAGGAAGAGTATATACCTTTATTAGGTTTAGCTTGATGACGCTTAATTGTAATATGCGCAGGGTCATCACCGGCAAGTTGATGGAAATAAGCTTCATGATAACTTGCAGAAAATCCTTCTTTCTTAAGTTGTTGACAAATTGCATCTACCACCTTGCGATCATGTATTGAATCTAAATTAAATCTCCATTCTACATCTGTTGGATGTTGAGCAATATATGCTTGAACTTCTTTGTCAAGATTGGGAGAAATTTCTCGTAGGTATTTAGCAAAAATAGAATTATTATCAGGCTTAGCATTTGAACGATTTATTTTAATAGAAGGAGGTGCTGAATCATACGCATGAGAATATCCTTTATCAAAAATGACTTGAAAACCTTCTCTTTTTAATAGCTGGCAAATATCATCTACATCCGATTGAACCAGATGATTAATGGAAAAGCTCCAGTTTGAACCTCTAGGATTGGAAAATAGTGCATTGCTGATGCCATGAATAATTTCTTCTTTATTTTTTTGACGTGTACTTACAATATACTTTTTTAATTGCTGCCAAGTGGGATTTAGGGTGTTATCTTGTTTGATAGTGATATTAGTATCAATATATTGTGATCCAGGACGATCGGGACCGGAATAAAATCTCTCAACTGCAAAACCTGTGCCTTTTAATAGCTCACGAATAGAGCTTTCTGATTCAAATAAATTTATTCCGCTTCTATATATGTTCCAAGAATCTGAATAGGGATTACTTTGAATAGCTTGGGTTAATGCTGAAAGTAATTCATCATTAGTTATCATTATTTTGACTATTAGCGCATTTTTTACATTGTAGCAAAAATTTTTCTGTCGCGCAAAAATGCAATTCGCGGTATAATTACCACCATTTTATTATTTTGAACACGCCTTAATGAAGAAGCATGTCGCAATTAAAACTACCGTTCTCTATAAGCGTTTGTTAGCTTATGTTAAACCTTTTTGGCCTGTATTGGTGTTAGGTATTGGAGCTAATATTCTTTATTCTGGAATTGATGCTGGGTTTACTTACATGATGATGCCTTTTTTAGATAAAGGACTTATTCATCTCGATATGGCTTTTGTAAAAACTATTCCTTTTATTGTGTTAATAGGGATTACTTTAAGAGGCTTTGTTAGCTCGGTAGGTAGCTATTGTATGACCTGGGTGGCACGCTCAGTTGTTAAAATTTTAAGACAGAAAGTATTTGCTCATATTTTACATTTGCCTGCTGATTATTACGATGAGGCAACTTCAGGGCAAATGCTCTCTAAAATTTTATACGATGTCGAACAGGTAGCTCAAGTTAGTGCAGATGCTTTAACTGATTTTGTGCAAAATAGTTGTTTAGTTGTGGGCTTGCTCACCGTGATGATGGTTATTTGTTGGCAGCTTTCATTAATGTTTTTATTAACAATTCCTTTTGTAGGTTTTATTGTTAATTATACTAATAAGCGAGTTCGTCGTATTAGTCATAAAGTACAAAAAACAATGGGAGAAGTCACTGAAATTGCTAGTGAAGCTATTGAAGGATATAAAGTAGTTCGTGTTTTTGGTGGTACAGAATACGAAAAAGAAAAATTTAACCAAGCTACTGAGCATTCTCGTCATAATGATATGAAAGTAGCTATTAGCAAAGCATTAAACGTTTCTGGAGTACAAACTGTTATTGGTATTGGTATTGCTATGATCATCATGGCTGCCATTCAATTATCTACTTACATTGTTATTACAGCAGGATCTTTTTTAGCTATTATTGCTGCAATGTTACAACTTATTAAACCAATGAAAACATTAACTACTTTGAATGCAACTATTCAAAGAGGCTTAGCCGGAGCCGAGAGCGTGTTTAATTTATTAGATTTGCCTTTAGAAAAAGAAGAAGGAATCATTTTAGCTAATAAAGCACGAGGTGAATTACAGTTTAAAAATTTAAATTTTGCTTATCGGGAAGGCAAAAAAGTATTACATGATGTGAATTTTGTTATTGAAGCTGGAACTTCTGTGGCTTTAGTTGGGCATTCTGGTAGTGGTAAAACAACTTTAGCCAGTTTGTTACCGCGTTTTTATGAGCTTATTCAAGGCGAAATTATTTTAGATGATATTCCAATTAATCAATTAAATTTAGAGAGCTTGCGTGCTCAAATGGCTTTGGTAAGCCAAAATGTGACCTTATTTAATGATAGCTTAGCTAACAATATTGCTTATGGGCGCCCCGATGTAACTCGTCAACAAATTATTACCGCTGCAAAACAAGCTTATGCGGATGAATTTATTTCTTTATTGCCACAAGGTTACGATACCCATATAGGTGAAAATGGAATTTTATTATCAGGAGGACAGCGTCAACGAATTGCCATTGCACGAGCGATTTTAAAAGATGCACCTATTCTAATACTTGATGAGGCGACTTCAGCCTTAGATTCAGAATCAGAACATTATATTCAAGCGGCTTTAGATCAAATAATGAAAGATCGTACAACGGTTGTTATTGCTCATCGCCTATCAACGATTAAAAATGCACATAAAATAGTGGTTATGCATCATGGCCGTATTGTTGAGCAAGGAACTCATCAAGAATTAATTGAATTACAAGGTCACTACACTCAGCTATATAATGTACAACAATTGGGCGTAGTCCGAGAAACAGTGGTGGCTTAATGATTTTATTTATTAATAGAGTCTGGTATGGAGCGCTAAGACCCATTTCTTATGTGTTATCACCTTTGTCTTATATTTATAAATTAATTACCTGGGGGCGACGTTGGTATTTGGAGCGTTTTTATCAAATAAATTATTCGGTACCAATAATTGTTGTGGGTAATATTAGTGTAGGCGGCGTTGGAAAAACTCCTCTAGTAATTGAATTGGCTCGCCAATTTAAAGAAAAAGGTTTAAGCGTTGGGATTGTAAGTCGAGGTTATGGATCTACAGTACACGCTTTCCCTTATGAGGTGCAATTAAATGATAATGCAGCTTTAGTTGGTGATGAGCCTTTATTAATTGCCCAAAAAACTCAATGTCCTGTTGTTATTGCTCCTTACAGAACTACAGCAATCAATTATTTATTACAGCAACATAAAAGCCAAATTATTATAAGTGATGATGGTCTTCAGCATTATCGAATGGGGCGGGCGATTGAAATTGTTGTGCTTGATGGAACACGAGGAGTGGGAAATGGTTTTTGTCTGCCAGCAGGTCCTTTAAGAGAGTCAGCAAAGCGTTTAAAACAAGTTGATTTTGTTATTGTCAATGAAGGACAATGGCCAGATGCTTATTCTATGCGTCTGGAACCTGAATCATTAACTCAATTGAGCACTGGAAAAATAATACAATCTAATGAGTTACAAGGAGAAATTGCAGCTGTAGCAGGAATTGGAAATCCACTACGTTTTTATTCCACTTTAAGTAAATTAGGGATAAAATTCACTCCGTATTCTTATCCAGATCATTATCAATTTAAAGCAAGTGATTTGAAGCAGGGTGCAGATGTTGTGATTATGACAGAAAAGGATGCCATAAAATGCCGTGACTTTAATATGGATAAATTATATTTTCTTCCTGTTAAAGCTGGTTTAGACGATTCATTTTGGAAGGCTTTATGGTCACATCAACAATTACAAGGTTATTGTTAATATGCTACCGATTCGAGTTTTAGTTTTTTTATGTATGTTTATTTTATCCATGAGCACTTTAATCTTTGCTGCTGATGAACCCAATGATTTTGTGTTGCAACCTGTTGAGCCTTTAGTTGGTAGTTGGTTTTTTTCTGGTATGGTTAATGATGAAAGTGGTGAACGGTATGGCTATTTTTTTCAAATGCATCGCCAAGGGGTTCAATTTAAAGTGAAAACAGCTTTAATTGATGGACGAAACAATCAATTAAAATTCTTTTATGAGAGCAGTGAGGTTCTTACTAAGTCAGCTCCATTAAACTGGCATGTTGGTCGCTCTTTTATGCGTTATAATCCTATTAATGATAGTTGGATTTTTGGTGTAAAATTAGAAAATGGTCAAGGCTTTAATTTTAAAGTCGATATGATGCAAGAAGCAAAATCTGATCACGAAACTTTAGCTTTACGTCCCGGAGTAGAGCTTCAAGCAGTACAAACTAGTCGGTTAAATGGCCATATTAAAACTAGTGACGACAAACAAGATCAATTTGTGACAGGTAATAATGCATGGTTTGGTAAACTATGGTTTAGCAAAAAACAAACAGCCTCTCATGATGTAAGTACTGCATTTTGTCGCTTAAATAATGATAATGGATTTTATTCTGCCAATTTAAAAGAAGCAGATGCCACAGGAGGTGCTATTGCAGGATGGCGCGATCCTGCTGGTAACAGAGTCAAAATATCGCAATTTATTTCTATAAAACAAGCTAATAACCAATGCCAACTTAATGTGGCTTTTCCTAAACTAAAGTTGGATGTTATTAATACTTTAAAACAAGAAGAAAACATACCAGGATCTGTGGCTGGATTTTCTCAAGATAATAAAGGGTTTTGTTTTGTTACAGAACAGACCTTTGCAGAATTAAAAGAGTCTTCAACAGTTAGTGCTGCGGGTTAGTCAAAAATGCTCTGTAATCATCTATTCTGCGTTTTTTGAATTTGTTTTTTCGGCCTGGACTTAATAATTGAACTTTCTTCAAGATTTATACATCCACGTGCCCTCTATTAGCGCATTCTTATGGTTAATGACGGTATTTCAACTTCATTTTCAATCTTGTTGTTCTGACCCATTGAACGTGTGTGATTACCAAAAGCAATCATTCTTTTTTCTAAAGCTACAAACTGAGCGGGGCTTAGAGGCTTACCATTTTTGAGGCATTGATTAAATTCTTGATCTAATTCTTTACGAGCTTGAGGAGTATTCGCATATTTCGATAATCTATTTTTTTGATCTTCTATTTGCGCATTATGGCAATAAGCTGTAAGTGTAGGAACTTGAGATCTTGCCGCAGAAGAGCTTACTGTAGGGTGTGGCGCAGTAGCTAAGCCAGATTGATTCTGATTAGCACTTGCTCTGACTGATTGTAATAATCGAACATTATTTTCCTCAATTTGCGACATTCTATCTTTAACTGTCTGAATATTTGCCTTGTTCGTTTGTAATTCTACGTTTTCATGATAATTAACTACATGTTTTACTGTTAAAATTTCTTGTTTAGCGCGAGTAAAGGTATCAGTTGCTGCTGTTTTGGCATTTTGTTTTAAGGTAGAATCTAAATTTTTTATATAGTCTTGAACTTGGTCTGAATCTACGTTTTTGGGTATTAAATAAACATCTTTTCCATCAGTAACCAGTTGACTGTTTGTGTTGGTTTTTTGAACGTACAGCCTATCACTCGTTAAATTGTGAGCATTCTTTTCATTAACCTCAACTAATTGACCATCATCATTTAGTGTCATTAATTGATGAACATCTTTGTTTAGAATAAATTGTTCCTCTTCACCATCAAGGGTGGCTTTAAAAGTGACTCTTTGGTTATTTTTAATTGCAATAGAATCTTCTATTACTGCCAATTTTAAATTAAGCGCATTTAAATAATTTATTTCATCGCTAGGATCTTCATCATTATCAATTTTTCTTTGAATTTCATCTTGGAATAGTCTTATTTCTGTTTCATAGTTGCCTTCTAGATTTTGGTTTTCTTTCTTAAGCCATTGAGGATTTTCCTTACGCCAATTGGGGTTCTCTTGTATTCGTTTCTCAATATAATCCTTTCTCATTTCTTTAATATAGGGTGCTGAGAGTTCTTTTATAACCGATTTTTTTTGCTCTGGATCGTTTAGATCTTGGGAAGATAAATCTATTTTCCTTTGAATTTCATCTTGATCTGGCAGTTTTTTAAATATTTCATATTTTGCTGTAATTTTTTCACTAAGTTTGCTTAGCTGCATTAAGGTTTCGTCTAGACTTTTATATTCTTGAAGCGCACTCTCCATTTTATCATAATATTCTTTATCAGTTTGTTGATTTTTTTGAGTTTGAGCTTGAGCTTGTTCGATTGACTTAGTTAAGCGTTCTTGAGAATGTTTAATTTCTTCAATAAAGAATTCTTTTATTTTGTTACTGATATGTTCTTTCTTAGCCAAATAGGCTAAAAGGAAGGCGACTTGGATTCTTTTCATTAAAAGTGTGTCTTGTATTTGCTCATTTATTTTGTGTTCTTCAATTTCTTTTTCTAAGAAAAGCTCTTTAATCATTTCATCAATATGGACGCGTCCCGCAGTTGTTTTATCAAACTCCTCTACAGATTTAGCTGTTTTTAATCCATATTGAGTCAAAAAAGCTGCCGGAGATTTTATCGAGTTTAGCTCTTGTAGAATTTTTTCAGAATCTTTCTCGGAACCTCCCAAAAAACGTTCTACAAAGTGCTCAAATAGTGTTTTAGATTGGGAATACTCATGCGGTTTCATTTCAATTTCTTTGCCTGCACTCATGCTTATTCCTAAATTATGATAATGGCTTACTTTAAATTATATCTAATATTGAACAATAATGCATCAAATATCTAAAAAATTAATATAGTTAACATCTGGATGTTTTCCAAAGAGACTGATAAAATGTTCTAAAAATAAACAGGAATAAATTAATGAGTAGTTATTGCGGTTACATTGCTTTAGTGGGGCGACCCAATGTAGGTAAATCAACTTTGCTTAACCGTATTTTAGAGCAAAAATTAAGCATTACCTCAAAAAAGCCACAAACTACTCGTCATAGTATTTTAGGTATTCGTACCGAACAAGAGCATCAATTTGTTTATGTGGATACTCCTGGAATTCATCAAGCTAATAAAAAAGCGATGAATAGAATGATGAATAAAACGGCTATTTCCGTTTTAAGAGATGTGGATGTTATAGCTTTTATAGTGGATGGTACTTATTGGCAGGAAGAAGATGAATATATTCTTGAATTAATAAAAAAAGCTTCAGCTCCTTGTTTTCTAGTGATTAATAAAGTAGATAAAATTGCAGATAAAACCCAACTTCTTCCTTGGATTACTGAAATAAGTAAACGTCATGATTTTGCTTCGATTATTCCTTTGTCAGCAAAAACTGGAATACAAGTAGATGATCTACAAAATCAATTACTTCCTTATTTGCCAGAGGGACCTCACTTATTTCCAGACGATCAATTTACAGATCGCTCCATTAAATTCTTATGCTCAGAATTATTAAGAGAAAAGGTTTTTCGTTTTTGTGGCCAAGAACTTCCTTATTCTGTTACTGTAGACATCGAATCATTTAAAGATGAAGGAAAATTGATACGCATACATGCTTTGATTCTAGTAGAGAAAGATAACCACAAGCGAATGATTATTGGTGATAAGGGGCAAAAATTAAAAGAAATCGCGACTAATGCAAGGCTTGATATGGAACGATTGCTTGATAAAAAAGTCTTTTTGCAATGCTGGTGCAAAGTTAAATCTGGTTGGGCCGATGACGAGCGTATTTTAAAACAACTTGGTTATGACTACTAAATCATTACAAGCTTGGCTTATTCATAAACAACATTCAGGAGAGAGTAGCCTTAAACCTTGCTTTTTTACTTCTGAACTAGGTTTGGTTCATTGTTTGTATAAAGGTGGGCGCGCTCCAAAAAAACAAGCGGTGTTACAAGCATTTACTCCTTTATGGATTCATTTGGAGGAGCGCCATAATTATTATTATCTTAAAGCGGTCGAAAATGAAACTCCTCCATTGTTATTATCAGGTATAAATTTATTTTCAGCTTTATATCTTAATGAGTTAATTTATATTCTTTTAAAGCCTTTTATGGTGGAGTCAAAATTATTTGAAGCCTATACAGTAACTCTCTATCATTTAGCTTCAGTTGAAAATAAGGTCGATATTGAACCCTTATTAAGACGATTTGAATGGTCTTTATTAGAGGCTTGTGGGCATAGTTTTTCTTTAAATTATGATGTAATGGGACAAAAAATTAAAGCAGAAAACAAATACCAATTTATTTCAGGTAATGGTTTTCTCGCGAATACAACAGGTCTTCCTGGTAGTCACTTATTAGCTTTAGCTTCAGATGATCTTAGTGAACATGCTTATCGTAAAACAGCTAAATTGATTATGCGTCAAGCTATTGATTATCTGCTTGAAGGACGAGAAATAAAAACTCGTTTATTATTTAGATGAATTGTAAATAAGGTAGTTATATGAGCAACAACATACTTTTAGGCGTTAATATTGATCATATTGCAACAGTAAGACAAGCTAGAGGGACGCGTTATCCTGATCCTGTTCAAGCTGCTATGGATGCAGAAGAAGCAGGTGCTGATGGAATTACTTTGCACATGCGTGAAGATTTACGTCACATCCAAGCACGGGATGTCCGTTTAATTAAACAAGTACTTCAAACGCGTATGAATCTGGAATTGGCTGTTACAGATTCAATGTTAGATTTTGCTGAGGAAATTAAACCTGAGCATAGCTGTTTAGTTCCTGAGAAACGTGAAGAAATTACAACCGAAGGAGGCTTAGATGTTATTACTCATAGAAAATCTGTTGAGCATGCTATAAGACGATTACAAGCTTTTGGTAGTGAAGTATCTTTATTTATTGATCCAGATAAAAATCAAATAAAAGCTGCTGTAGATGTAGGCGCGCCAGTTATTGAGTTGCATACAGGATGTTATGCAGATGCTGAGACTGAAGAACAGCGAGAGTATGAATTGTCACGAATTAAATCTGCGGCAGAATATGCAGCTAGTCTAAATCTTATTGTGAATGCAGGCCATGGTTTACATTATCATAATGTAAAGCCTATTGCTGCTATTCCTCAACTATTAGAATTAAATATTGGCCATGCTATTATTGCACGAGCTTTATTTTGTGGCATGAAAGAAGCGGTAAGACAGATGCGTCAATTAATGCAGGAAGCAAGATATAGCATTTTCCACTAAGCTTTATACTTCGTTGCATTCTCACTCGGCTTCAGTCATGTACTAGTGTACACTCCTTCGCCTAGTGGGCAATGCTATATAATTATTCAACTCTCGTAATAGGTCACCCCTAATAAACTTCTTTGGAGTTTATTAAGGGTGCACATT
>CAMFHA010000046.1 GCA_945952115.1 uncultured Legionella sp.
AATGAGTACGTCATAAATAGATGATTATAATCAATTTATTAGGACTAGGCTATACCTAATAAGCTTTGTAATCAGCTCATGAAAGCCAAATACGGTGAACCCACCACCATCTCTAATGTAGTTTTTCACATAATTATATTGCTACTGCGCACGAAATTTGGACGGTTTACGCCTAGAAACTCTATTAGACTTCTAAAAATTACAAAAAACTAAAACGTGCAAATAAAGGCAAATGATCGGATAACATTCTCCAAGGCTTTCCATGCAAACAAGCAACTTCTTCAATGTTCATACCGCGAAAATAAACTCGATCAACACGTAATGCAGGTTTAATTGCAGGAAAAGATCGCGCATGTTGCCCTTGAATAGTTACAAAGGCTTCTTTAATACCTAAATTTTCTTCTAAAGGTCGAGAAATTAGTGCACGCCAATCATTAAAATCCCCTGCCATTATTAAAGGAGCATCCGAAGGAATCATTTCTTGAATACAGGTCATTAGCGCTTTCGATTGTTTCCTCCGCTCAGCTTTAAATAATCCAAGGTGCACACAAAGTAAATGTAACACAATATTATCTAGCCTCACTTGAGAATGTACTATACCTCGAGAAGCGCGGTTGATATTAGATAAATTAATACTTTCAAAGCGTTCAAAAGAATACTTACTTAAAATGGCATTTCCATGATGACCTGAGTCATAAACCGCATTTTTTGCATAAATATAGTGAGGCCAAATATTTTCAGCGATGTATTCAAACTGTGGCAAATCAGGCCATGAGTGAATACGTTTTTCTCTTCTTTTATGTTTTCCTTGAACCTCTTGCAAAAAAACAAAATCTGGATTTAATTCTGTAAGAGCTAACCGCATTTTTGGCAATAAGAATCGTACAGCTCCTAGGCCGAAGCCTTTGTGAATATTATAAGTTATTATTGAAACACTTGGTTTAGCTGCTTGCATTTTCACATACCATGATGTCAAAAACTCAGATTTAGTAGCCCGACGTCACAGGACGTCGAAATAGGAAATGTCAACAGCCCCTAATCTTGATCTAATTTTTTATATTATAAATAATAACACATTCAAGAATAAACTGTTGTTATAGTGAATTGAATTTTAGAGGGGATATGGAGATTATAGAAATAAACATTCCGGGATTTACCATTGCAGGAAAGACATGGGGAAATAAAACGAATCCTCCAATTCTTGCACTTCATGGATGGCTTGATAATGCAAATAGTTTTGAACCTATCGCAGACTATTTAAAAGAAAGTTATTATTTTATTGCGATTGACTTACCCGGACATGGTTTTTCTTCTCATTTGCCAGAAGGCATGCATTATCATTTTATTGATGGACTATTTACCACTATTCAAATTATTAAAGCATTAAAATTTCCTAAAGTTCATTTATTAGGTCATTCTCTTGGAGCATGCATTGTAAGCCTTGTAGCAGGAATAGCGCCAAATTATTTACTGTCATTAAGTTTAATTGAAGGCTTAGGTCCATTAACACAATCACCTGAAAGCAGTGCTATACAACTTATACACTATATAGATAATCTATCATTCGCTAATCGACAAGCAAAAGGCTATAAAGATCAAGAAAGCGCAGCACTTGTTCGAGCAAAGAAAGGCTATGTTTCTCTTGAAATTGCTAAAAAACTTTGTGAACGTGGGTTGGAAGAAAAAAATGGTCTCTACTACTGGTGCCATGATCTTCGTTTACAAGCTCCGTCCCCTTTACAAATGACGGAAATTCAGGTGCTTTCTTGTTTAAAAGAAATTCGTGCCAATACTCTGTTAATTTTGGCAGATAATGGTTTTTCATTTAATAGTAAACTAATGGAACAGAGAATACAGAGGGTAAAAAATTTAAATATCCGCTACTTAAATGGCGGACATCATATTCATATGGAACAACCACACAGCGTAGCCAATACCTTATTAAACTTTCTTGAAAACTGCTAATAGTTCACTTAATACTATGGCCTTAGCTTACGTCGTCCTCTGGTTTGACTAGAGGACGACGAGAACATGGATTCTCTTTTAACTTAATGGCAGTGAACCCTATGCCAGGTTATATAATTTAGGAGCAAGAATTACTATCAATTGCAACTTGACTTAAAGATTGTTTAACATCGTCTATAGAAAACCCTAAGTCTTTAGCAGCACTAATCACTCCACAACCACCTTCACTAAATGTAGAGTAAGGAGTCCAATAATCCATGTTAGCCTTAACCATTACATCGAATGCCTTACGCACATCCCAGTTTGGTTGATTTGCTAAAATATAGAACAAATGATTATACACTCCACTGGAATAATGCACATCTAAACCACCGTAATATTCATCAGCAGAATCGATAGAGCGGCCATCACGACTTGGTTTATCCATGTAACGCAAAGCCTCATAACCACTATCTTCTTTCATAATTTCTGGACCAATTTGCCAACTTACTTTACCTATTGAGTAATATTCAGCAGCTTGAGCAGCCATATCCGAGAATGCTTCATTCATCCCGCCAGATTGACCATAGTACTCCAGACCTGAATGTTGCTCAGTAAAACCATGGCTTACCTCATGACCACCTACACCTAAAGATACTAGGGGGTACATCATGGTATCACCATCGCCGAAAGTCATTTGTTTGCCATCCCAATAAGCATTTTCATAACCATCCCCATAGTGGACACGCATTATTAATTGCATTGGAGTTCCATCAGATTTTTTTAAAGCTTCAACTCCATACCAATCATGGTACATATGTTTAATTACATAACCAGCATATAAAGCATCATTAGTTGGTGAAGCCGCGCCATTATCTCTATCATAGCCATCAGCAGAATAGCCGGTATAATAAGTGTTGCTATCAGAGTCTGAATTAGTCTTACAAGAAAACTCCATTGACTTATTTTTAGATGAATACTTATGTTTCATATCAATCACTTTAACATCGGTATTTTCCATAAAACAAGTTTCAGTAGCACTGTCTCTAGAAATGTCGAGCAAAGGCAGCTCTTTACCAAATTGGTATTCGCCTACTTTATGATTCCCACCAAAACCAATTCCTTTTGCTACATCTTTTGATGTCATTGTTTTTATATCATTCCATTGCGCTAGAATTTGTTTAGTTTTTGCATCAATAATCGCTGTTGGACGCTCAGGAATTTTATCATCGTGTCTTACAAAAATGCTCACTTTATAGGCCCAATGTGCATGATGTTGCTCATCAATAAACACCATTGGAGTAGCGTGTTCTTCACTTACTTCTTTTGTTGCATAATGTGCTTTAAATTGTTGTAATGCCAAAGAAGCATCGTTAACAAAAGAAGAGGCAGGTTGACCTAGCTCTGCTTGTAAGCCCTCATAAAGAGTACCATTCATTTTAATAGCAGAAGAGTTTGAAAGAGATAATTGCATTCCTTTTTTACTATGAAAAATAGCATAACCACCAAATACAGGAAAACCAGCATATTGTTGTTGCATACGCAGATGATTTATTTGTTTTTTATCAGTATGTTGACTTACAAAATGCAAATCATTAGGTGAGCTTACTGCTGATCGATGCAAGCCCGGAGCTGCTAAATTAAATTGTTGCTGTATTTGTGCAAAGCTCGCTTTGTTTAGTAATACTGGCTGAGCTGCTTTAACAGGGGTGGATAAACCCAAGGCTAAAGCGACAGCTAAAGGTGAAAAATAATAATTTGGGTGCATTGACTCTAACTCCTTACTTTATTCGCGTAGGTATTCATTAATTTATTGGTTTCCTACATCCTGGGGCCAATAAATAGTGTGCTTATATAAAACACCTTCCAAGCTATCACAGTTTTAACTTTTTGCAAATTATAATTTGGAGTTAAGAAGAGACAACCAGAGAGTCACTGCCATTAGGTAAGACTATGATCTCGTCCTACGTCATCTGCTGGTCAAGCTGGAGGACGTCGAGAACATGAAGTTAAGAGTCTAATCGCAAACACCTTCCTAGAACTTCACTAAAAAATTAAAACCCAAAGCAAAACTATAGAAATGCCAACAGACTCTAATAAAAAGAAGGAGAATTTAGCTTCATTGACTGATATCGTATTCTAAAAAATTATACAATATTATTAAACAATAAATTCACTATTCTAAAAAAATAGTTGAATCTACTGATTTTTTAGGATTATGTTAAGGGAATCAAATGCGTATTCATTCACGATGCTTTTTTTTAGTTTTATTTATTGCTCTTTTATTAGAAAATTCTTTTGTTTTAGCAAAAATATCAATCGCAGATAATGATATTTTTGCTAATAAAGGCGCCTATGTAGGTATTGAAAGTGGCTGGGGATGGACTAGTTTTACTCTCCAAGAAACACCTTTAGGCCAGGCCTCTATATCAGATCATATTTTTAATACTTTAAACGCCAAAGCCAATGGTGGACTATTAGGTGGCTATGCTGGCTATCAAGAAGACTTAAAAAAATGGCGCATTGGTGTTGAAATGAATATTGATGCAACTCATATTGAAGGACACAAATCCCAGTATTCTCAAAGTATAAACGCGATTCTCATTGACCACATTACTTCTAGCATCAATCTTTTAAACGCAGAAGAAACTACTCGTATGCTAGCAAACATTCGAGGTTTAATAGGACTGCCTTATAAACAGATACTTCCCTACTTTACAGCAGGAGGCGCTTGGAGAACTATTTCATATTCCAAAGCTGCTGCCGGAAACGTGGATAGAGATTGGTCAAACATTGCTTTTCAATCCTATCAAAAAACCTTATTTGGATATGTGATTGGTGGAGGGATTAGTTGGTCCGCCACAAGGCATTGGAATTTAAAATTAGAATATTTATATTATGGAATAGGTGCAACTAATGTTGCAAATAATTATTTTCTTAATAGCCTCCCATCGGGTAGTGGAGTTACTTTTTCGACAAAAAATGCTGGAATCAATTTATTTCATATAGGAACCAGTTATTTTTTCAATACTTAATCTTTGCATGCAGATATTGAAGTAAATGTGCAGGGAACTTGCGGAGATCCTCTTAAATATAGACATAATTACAAATATCAGGCAAAATCTCTTTCAATCAATTTATTGTAATTAAGATTAATGAAAAAAATTTTGGTATTGCACGGTCCCAACTTAAATCTATTAGGAAGTCGTGAGACATCAATTTATGGTGTCTCCTCTTTAGAAGAAATTAATCTGAATTTGACTAAAGAAGCAAAGCAGCATGGAATAAAATTAGATTGTCAACAAAGCAATTCAGAATCTGAACTTATTGAAATCATTCATAAGGCGAGCATTGATAAAATAGATTATATTATTTTCAACCCAGCCGCTTACACGCATACAAGTATTGCTCTTCGGGATGCACTTTCTGCTGTTGCTATTCCTTTTATTGAACTACATATAAGCAACATCTATTCACGTGAAACATTTCGTCATCATTCCTATTTTTCAGATATTGCTCAAGGCATTATCAGTGGTTTTGGAGTCCAAGGTTACTTATTGGCACTGCAAGCAATTATAAAAGAATTACACTAGAGAGAGTAAAAATGGATATACGTAAGATCAGAAAATTAATTGAACTATTAGAAGAAACAGGTATTTCTGAGATTGAAATCAAAGAAGGTGAAGAGTCTCTGCGCTTAAGTCGCCACAGCACTGCTATTGCTGATTCATCACACATTCGTTATGTTTCTACTCAGCCTATAGCTCATGAAGCACCTCATTCTATCTCTGCCTCACATAAAGCAGAAAGTACTGAAGTTAAATCCATTGAGCCGACTCTTTCAGGCCATAAAATTCGTTCTCCCATGGTGGGAACCATGTACACTTCTCCTTCTCCCGATGCAGCGCCTTTTGTAACAGTAGGTCAAACAGTAAAAGCAGGCGATACATTATGCATTGTTGAAGCAATGAAAATGTTTAATGAAATTGAAGCAGATCGTTCAGGTAAAATAATAGCAATTTTAGTAGCTAATGGTGACCCTGTAGAATACGACCAGCCTTTATTTATTATTGAATAGAGGAATTACTCATGTTTAGTAAAATTGTAATTGCTAACCGAGGTGAAATTGCGCTTCGTATATTACGTGCATGTAAAGAATTAGAGATTCAAACAGTTGCTGTTCACTCTGATGTCGATAAAGATCTTTTGCATGTTCGTCTTGCTGATGAAACAGTATGCATAGGTCCTGCACCAGCTCAAAAAAGCTATCTTAATATTCCAGCCATAATTTCTGCAGCTGAAATTACCGATGCAGTAGCTATTCATCCAGGTTATGGCTTTTTATCTGAAAATGCTGATTTTGCAGATATTGTGGAACAAAGTGGCTTTCGCTTTATTGGACCTCGAGGCGATACTATTCGCCTGATGGGAGATAAAGTATCTGCCATTGCTGCGATGAAAGCTGCTGGTGTACCTTGTGTTCCTGGTTCAGATGGTCCTTTAGGCGATGATGACAATAGCAATTTAGCTATGGCACGTAAAATTGGTTATCCCGTTATTATTAAAGCTGCCGGCGGCGGTGGTGGCCGAGGAATGCGGGTGGTGCATGGAGAAGCGAGTTTATTAAATGCCATAAATCTTACTCGAAGTGAAGCAAAAGCTGCATTTAATAATTCTGTGGTGTATATGGAAAAGTTTTTAGAAAATCCTCGTCATGTAGAATTTCAAGTATTAGGAGATGGAAAAGGACATGCAATTCATTTAGGTGAACGTGATTGCTCTATGCAGCGACGCCACCAAAAAGTTTTAGAAGAAGCTCCAGCACCTGGAATTACTCCTGAGCTAAGAAAAGAAGTTGGTAATGCGGTAATCAAAGCCTGCAAAGATCTAAAATATCGAGGCGCAGGAACTTTTGAATTTTTATATCAAGACGGTTGTTTTTATTTTATTGAAATGAATACTCGAATCCAGGTAGAACATCCTGTTACAGAGATGATTACTGGTTTTGATCTCATAAAAGAGCAAATAAAAATTGCTAGTGATATTCCTTTTACTTTAACGCAAGATCAAGTTAAATTTCGCGGTCATTCTATTGAGTGTCGTATTAATGCTGAAGATGCAAAAACCTTTATGCCTTCTCCAGGAAAAATTAAATTAGTACATCAGCCAGGTGGGCCTGGGATTCGTTTTGACTCTCATATTTATAGTAGTTATACCGTTCCTCCTAATTATGATTCGATGATTGGAAAATTAATTAGCTATGGTGAAACGCGTGCTGAAGCCATTGCAAGAATGCGGAATGCTTTAGATGAAATAATTATTGATGGAATTAAAACAAATATTGAACTCCAACAACGCATACTTCATGATAAATTTTTCATGGAAGGAGGCACCAATATTCATTACTTAGAAAAAATGCTGAAGGAATAAAACCGTGTGGTTTCAATTAAAAATTGAACATTGCCCTAGCGAAAAGATAGAAGCGCTTATTGAAGAATTAGAAGAGTTAGGGACTTTATCAGTCATGTTAACTGATAAAAATGATAACCCCGTACTTGAACCAGAGCCAGGTACTACTCCCCTATGGCCAGAAGTCATTATGCATACTCTATATGCTCAAGCGGAAGAAGCACAACAAGTAAAAGCCTACCTTAACAAAAATAGGCCTGAACTCGAGTGTACTCTTGAAGTACTACCAGAAAAAGACTGGGAGCGTGCGTGGATGGATGATTTTAAACCACAGCGTTTTGGTCAACGTTTATGGGTTTGCCCAACTTGGTTAACGCCTCCAGAACCTAATTCTGTAAATCTGATGCTTGATCCTGGATTAGCTTTTGGGACTGGGACTCATCCCACAACATCTTTATGCCTTACCTGGTTAGAACAGGCAAAATTAACTGATTTAAATGTAATAGATTATGGTTGTGGTTCTGGTATTTTATCTTTAGCTGCCATAAAATTAGGCGCTAAAGAAGTTTATGCTGTGGATATTGATAATCAGGCATTACAAGCCACCCAGAATAATGCCAAGACTAACACTATTAATCTCTCTCAATTACAAATTTCTACACCAGATGAATTGTTAAATCCTACAGATTTAATGATAGCTAATATTCTTTTAGCTCCTTTAATTACTTTAAAAGAGCGTTTTCATCAATTAATTAAACCTAAGTCTTTATTGGTTGTTTCAGGTATTTTAAATGAGCAAGATCCTTTATTAATTGAAGCATATGAATCTTTATTTGAACTTATAGAAACTAAACATCTTGATGGATGGTCTTTACTTGTTTTTAAACGTTTGTAGTAATCGACTTGAATAAAAAATAGGTTATCAGTATTATCTTCTTTTTAATTTGAGCTTTGCGAATTGATGCGACATAAAAACTCATTGGAGAGTTACCATGGCAACTGAGCATTATCCACCCTCAATTGTCAGTAGGCTTAAAAATACAGGAACGTCAATAGTACCGGAAGGATACTATCGCTCTAAATTATTTATTGCCCCTTTTTCTGCTAATGTTCTAGTAGCCAGTGCAGGCCCCGTATTATCCTTATTAGAACGACTTTGTTTAAGCTCATCTTTACCACCTATCGAACAGATTAGAGATAATATTGCCCATGAGTTACATGCCTTTTATAGTAAATTACGCGCGTCTCAATATAGCGCGGACTTAATTAATATTGCTTATTATTTGCTTACAATCGCAGTTGATGAGTTATTGGCTAAAAACTATTTACGCCTATATAACACGGCTCCTGAGTTTAAATCCTTTACTCCCTTAACTAATGACGATATCGCTCCTCAACAGCGTTTTTTTGAACTTCTTAACTACTTCAAAGAGCGTCCAAATCAATATTTAGACTTAATTGAATTAATCTATTTTTGCTTAATTGCTGGTTTTGAAGGAATTTATCATTTAAAAGCAGATGGCAGACAATCTTTAGATAATCATATAGAAAATCTTTATCAAATTATTCAACAATACCGTTTTAACAAACCTCATCGTTTATTTAATGAAAACCCTATACCTAAAATCATTAAAAAAAGCTACAAAGCGAGTATTTTAACTCTACTCAGTATTGTTGGCTTGGTGGCCGTTCTTTTTTTAACAAGTCAAATTTTATTGGAAAATAAAGCAAAAAGTGTTTTATTTGGACATACCCAACTTGCTCTGCTGGAAAACTAATGGACAATTCCTTACACGCATTATGTGATACTATAAAAAAAGTACTGAATCAACTAAAACCACAAACTAATAAACTTTCATTTCTTATCCTTACAGGAAAAAATGAGCAAGGCAAATCAGCTCTTTTAAAGCAAAGCACTATGGAAGAAATGCCTGTATTGAGTGAACAACAAGCAAAAGTTTATTTCAATTCAAAAGGAATTATTGTTGAACTAAGCGAAAATTGGTTCGTCAATAGCAAAGTCTTATTACAAAATACCTTTAAACAATTAAATAAATGCAATCGCTATCTTCAAATTACTGGCCTTATTTTGTGTGTCGATATTAATAGTCTACTTTTTAATGAGTCCATATCATTCAATGAACAGAGAAAAGCTCATTTACAATTTCTTAATCGGATTGGTTCTAATCTTGGTTACCCCATTGAATTGGCATTAATTTTTACAAAAATGGATACCTTGGCAGGTTTTTCTGAATTTTATCAAATGGATCATGCCACAGAGTTAGCAAAACCACTGGGCTTTTCTTTAGATTGCGCGAACTTATCTTCTAAAAAGCTTGAAGTATATATAGAACAATTCTCACATTTAGTAGAGCAACAAGGGCAACAAGTAATCCACAAGATGCACCCTGCCCGCTCCACTATAAAACGAAGTCTAATTCGTGAATTTCCTCTACAATTAGCGAGTTTGCGGCTACCAATTCAAGGCCTCATCCAAGGTATCTCGCCTAAATTATTTCACTTGCATTCTATTTATTTTACTAGTGCAGAGCAAGGTGGGATAAGTATTGATCGAATTAATAAAAGAATTCAGCATGAATATGCTTTAACCGTTCCAGATACCTTCCCTCAAGCCATTAATTTTCGCTCTTATTTCGTGGAAGGTGCATTAAAAACTATCCAAGAACAATGCAGCCAGATAGCTCATCCAAGAAGATTTTCTCAAAAATCACTCATTACTATTGCGTCAAGCTTGGCAGGAATCAGTTTACTATTTTTATGCCATCATTATTATAAAACATCTCATTTACTTGATGAGGCAAGCAAAGAATTACTAGCTTATGATACATTAAATAATCAAGGAAATAGTGGACACCAGGCGCTTTATCATTTATCTAATGCGGCAAATAAATTAGCACTTGTTTCAACAAACTCAATTTCTTTACCTACTGTGCATCAATTAAAAGAGAATCTTCATCATAATGCAAAAAATAGATTATTCGGTGAATTTATTCCTGCATTAACTAATGAATTAGAACAAGTTATTACTAATCCGAGCAATACACCTATCGTACGTTATAACGCTTTAAAAATATATTTAATGCTTAGTCAACCAGAGCATTTTTCTTCTTATGAAGTACAAAACTGGTTCAAAATTCAATGGCAACATCAACCGTCTAGTGCGTCTACAAAACAATTGGCCTTACTTGCCCAAACTTTTAGTAAACCGGTACATAATGCGCCTATAAAAACACAAGTTATTAGCGATGCTAGAAATTATTTAAATGCCTTACCCACTAGTTATCTTTACTACTCACTGGCTAAAGAATATTTTTCAACCAAGAAAGATAAAATAACAGTTGAAGGATTTAATTTAGCTACCAATGAGATACCCGCTTATTTTACTAAAGCTGGTTTTGCGTATACGATAAAAGATCTATCTCATATTAGTCATAAATTACAGGCTGAAAATTGGGTATTAGCCCATCAAGATTTAAATCAATTACCTAATATGCTTATTCAGGCTTATTGTTTTGATTATGTAACTTGGTGGCAAACCTTCATGCGAAAATCAAAACCGTTACATTATCAAGATTACCAACAGGGAAGACAAATTGTTCATCAGTTACAAAAATCTAATGCTTTAGTTAATATGGTTAACCTAATTCAGCAAGAAACTAAACCTGATTTAACCAGCAATACTTCTTTATTCAATCAATTTATTGCAAGTAAATTCACTGATCTAAATCTTATTAGCTTAGCTACAACTAAAGAATTAGGGTTAAGAGTTACTGACTTAGAGCGTTTCATCTCTACTTTATCAGTGACTAATGATGATGGAAAAACTGCATTTAACCTTACTAAAGCACGATTTCTGAATGAACATTCTGTTGATGCTTTAAGTTTATTATATGCTCAAGCAAATCAATTACCAGTACCGTTAACTAATTGGATCAACCAATTAGCTGGTGATACCTGGATGATTCTAATTAAAAACAGCCGGTTGTATATTAATGAGCAATGGAAACAAACGGTATATAAAGAATTTCAAAACTCTATAGCCTGCCGTTATCCTTTAGATTCAACTCAAAAACAAGAAATTACAGTAACTGATTTTAATCATTTCTTTTCCACACACGGTACATTAAATAATTTTACAGAACAATATATTAAACCCTTCTTAGATATTTCAAATGCTCAATGGAAACCAAAAGCTGTGAATGATTTTGTCATGCCTATATCGAGTGAAACCTTAGATGAAATTATCAGAGCTAATATTATTACCAATATGTTTTTCCCTAATTATAGTGATCAAAGTAAAATTGAATTTAGTCTACAAAAAATTAGTCTAGATCCTGTAGTAGCTAATTTAAATTTAGAAATAGGTAACACCACACTAACGGATAACCAAGGCTCAGAATCTTTTGTTCATTTTACTTGGCCCCAAAACGATGCCAAATTATCTTTAAATTCCATTGAAGGTAATCATTATGAGCTTGCTGAACAAGGTAACTGGGCTATCTTTAAACTATTAGAAAAAGTAAATGTCTTAATTGATGAACAAGACAGCTCGAGCCTTCAAATTTTATTTGAAATAAACAGCAATTCAGGTCGTTATTTATTAAAAACTAATAATCAAGTAAATCCGTTTACTCCTGGAATTCTAAAAGGATTTACTTTAGAAGATGCAATTGTTTAGTCTATAGCATTTCCCACTAAGTTTTAGATGAGGCGCATTTGAATGAAGTGAAGGAGTGTGCACTAGTACATGACTGAAGCCGAGTGAGAAGGCAACCAAGTATAATGCTTAGTGAGAAATGCTATATATAATATCGTTGCTTTTTATCACACTTGATTGAAAACGCTGGAAGACTTTTCTAGTACAGCATAATCAATCCCTGTATTTTCTTTAATAACTGACAAAATGACCTTGAGTGGATCGTCTTTGTTAATTTCATTTCCCACTTCACCATGTACTTTTTCTAACACTGCTACTACAGTATGATGCTCTTCACTCAATCTATAATCATGACTTTCCATGTAATATCCTTGAATAGCTTTTTCTACTGCAGCACTATGCTGATAGCCATAACCAACCGCTCTAAATAATCCTCCGCCCCATGGAAGCTTAGCTCCAATCAAAGGGATTTGTTTACAAAAAGCAGCATATTCTGAGAGAAGCTCCAAAGCTTTCCATGCATTTTTTTATCATTATTTGATGGCTTAAGAACTCCCCCATAAGCTGTAGAGCTATTCCATTTTTCTTGCCATTTTTCTTTATTTAACACCTTTCCCTCCTTTGTATTGACCTTTAAATTAACATTGAGATTAAATTATATCACTAAATAAAAAATAGTACTTCATTTTCAAGGAAATTCCATGGCTACTGCCATCTATCTAATATAACGCTTTATCTGCTCAGCAATTCAAAAATGTAAAAAAATCTTACGAGTGTTGAGCAATTTAAAAATGCTAGATCTTCACTTGCTAATAATGTGACATCCTCACATATTTGTATAATATCAAATCATAAACTACAATTTTAATGCAGGGGTATGATTTTATCTGCTGTTAGAAATGATTATATTTTTTGGGGTTTTACATGAGTCCGGAAGATAGACAACAAGTAGCGAAGGAAATATTTGCAGCTAAAGTTGATTATGCTTTAGGAGAGCAAGATGAGAAGATTTTTAATGCCGCATTTGTTATTAGTCAATATGTAGATAATGACTCTCTAAAAAAATCCTCTGCTCCATTCCCATTTAAAGATCCTGCATTTAAAGGAAATAAAGGTGAAATGCCACGTGAGGAAGGCGCTTTATTAGTTGGTCTGATATCCGTTAATGATTACTTAAATACCGCCCCTCCCACAGATGAAGCGAAAATTCTTGACCGAATTAAAGGGCATTTTGAGTCGCTATACCTTGATCCAAAAAAAGATACTGCGCAGCATATTAATGGTTTATTTCAAGATACTAACGAATGGTTAGCACGATCCAATGATAAATTGGAACGTAAGGAAGACGCAGATAAGTTATGTGCTGCTCTCCATACCATATTAACAATTGTAAATCATAAAATTCAGCCAATTACGAGTTGGACTATAAAGTTGGCTGTAAAAACTGCAACAGGATTAGATTTAGATGAAACAAAAAAGAAAATCGGCACTATTTTACCTGAAATTGAAAAAAAATCAGAACAATTACGTAGTTCTCTCGCAGTTAATAGTGAAGTAGAAGAGCAAAATAGTATGGAAACTTCACATCAGGAAGTTAATCCAACACCATCAGTAGGAAATAAATCATTACAAACCTATTTTAATGAGCGGTTTTCAAAAATATTAGATAGTGCTCAAGGGTCAGAAATCGAGAAAGCAGATAAACTTCAAAGTAATATTCACACTGTAAATCAAACTCTTTCTATTTTAAGAGAGGCAAGAAGTCAAAAAGATATAATTGATTCTACAATTAAAGCTGAAAAAGAAAAGTTTAAAGAAATAGATGCTACTATAACGCACTTAAATCCTGTGCTCAAAACAATGCTTCGTGCTGTAGTGCCTGCAAAGCCAGTCAATTCAGAAGAAACACTCTCTTCAGAAAAAAATTGGAAATTTCATAGGCCTGCTGCGCTAAAAAAAGCACTCGATGCAGTGGGGTTGCTTACTCCAAAAGAGTCAACTTCTGTAAACAAAGACAATGACTTAGAAAACTCGGCTAATCCACTGGATAAGCCTATAGCAGAAAGACGAAAAGAATTACATAAAATTGTGGCTAATCTTACAGAATTAGAACAAAAAAAGAATGAGCTTGAGAGCAAAATTGATAATTGCTATACGCAGTTAGCGAGCGAAAATATTCCTCTGGATAATTTAAAAACAGCTTCTATGGAGGAACTTGATACGCTTATACAAACAAATGAAGCAGCGGAACAAGTCCTAATTGAATATAGTGCTCTTTCTACAACTATACATAACCAGTTCAATACACTTAAAGGAACAATAGACAATGCAGATGCATTCATTGAAAAAAATAATAATTGGAAAGTGATGCTCTCGAATTTGTTCGCACGTATTCATTCTATGTTTAAAACAACAACAGCTACACAAATTGATGCTTTTAAAAAACTAAAACAAGAGATTGAGCCACATAAAGAAGAATGCAGTAGAATTAAAATCTGAAATGAACAAAATTACACAAGGTGTGAATCCTTCCGAATCAATAAAAGATAAATTAGAAAGCCAATCAGCATTAAGTTCCTCAAATAGTATTGCTAATTTCAAAGATATAAGAGCTAGATTTCAAGGTATGATAAAAGCAATGCCAAATGTAAATGAAGCTACTCTGAAAGAAGAAAATCAAGAACAAAGTCAATACACTGCAGTTGCTCCTTAAGCCATACCTCGAATTAAATGTATGTTTAGGCGTTTACCCTGTAAACTTTTAGCTATAATTTAACAGGTAAACTTTTAATGTTAGGATCTTTAGAATAGGCTTCTAGAATATCATTCACCAATTGGTTAACAATACCAATTTTTTCATCTTCTTCAATTAGGCCTCCTGTAGATTTCATTTCAGCTAGACGATTTTCAAGCTCTTTAGCAATAGTACCATTCGGAAATAATGCAGCTAATAATCGTCTGGCCTCAGCTGGCCCTAATTGTCTATACAGAAGATTACGAACTGTAGCATCTTCCGCAGTAGTACTAAATGCCCATAATTCAACAGGGCCTAGTGTTAAAGTGAGTAACTGAACATTTACCCCGACTTTTGTAGCAAATTGAGCTAAAAAAGTGGCTCCTCCTTGCTTTGGTCCATGAACTCTATTTCTTAACGCTACTTTTGCAGTTTCTGAAAGACCAAAAATGGAACACGTTTTTTCTATGGCTTGAGAAGGCCCAGCATCCATAATATAAATAGCCGTAGCAAAATCGATCATTATAGAATCAAAATCATCAACTGATTGTGATAATAGAGCAATTTGAACCTTCCATTTACGACCTTCCCTCATATCAGTAATAACTTGCTCACGAACAGCTTGAGATTTTGATGTTCGATGAAATTCATCATAAACAATTCGCTTATGATCTTCTCTTATCTCAAGCACTCGTTGTTTGTGATACTCTTTATATTGATCAGGAATATTATTTAAGCTTTCTTCAGTTAAATAATAATGTCTCGCCAAAACATAACGTGCAAGCATATACATTACCGCTGTTTGTCTATCCGCAGCATCACCACCACTTTTTGCTACTTCATCTAAATCAAGAGAAACTACACGAGCATCTCCAATATCAAAACTAGTGACACGAGATAAAATGGGGTATTCACGTACAGCTGATGAAATCATTCGAGAAAAAGCATTAATTAATGATTCCCCAGTAGGAGCAGTCACTTTTTCATATAAATCTTCAATAGAAGGAGTGCGGCAAATTGATGCAGCATCAGCTAATAAAGGCATTGCATAACGTTGAGCAAGTAATGCTTCATGAGTAAAACCAGCTGAGTATAAAGCGTCTGTAACTTCCCACCATGTAGATTTTGAATCACGAATAAAACCAATTTCCTCAAGAATACTATCAATAAATTCCTCTACACCTTGAGCATAGGGCGTAGGATTAAATTCATCTGCCATACTTCTATAAAGCTCATCGACTACCATACCTGCTAAATCAGCCATTCCATCATAGGGTCTTGCTGCTCCTAAAGGTGTGGTAATTAAAGTAATAAAATTCACTAAAAAAGAGCGCTCTAAAGCAGTAGGATAACGACATCCTAGTTGTGTATCAAAAGGATTAATAGAATAATCTGGAGTCATTCTTAATCGATGATAAGCTACCATGTGTCTTTGAGTAGCGGGTAAAGCTTCTTTTAATAATGAAATTAAACCACTACTTGATGGGCCAATATCAATAATAGCAATTCGTGGCAAACGAATTAAGCCCCCTGATAAACAAAGAGCTAAATTAAGCGCATTAGATAATACTGATTTACCTGAACCAGGGCGAGCATAAACTAGATCAATCCAAGTCGTTTGTTCGGTAGAACCCGGTTGAAATGGCCAAGGTTTTCCATCAGGAGAGCGAAATAATAAAGCACCATATTTCCATGGAGAAGCAGGCCGGGTAATAGGCAACATACTGATCACTTCACTAAGTGGAGCAATACTTGGGACAGCAGGACTATTTAATGACATAGCTAAAGTAGTTGCTACAAAGCCTGCAAAAGGATCGCCACTTATATCAGAAACATCAGTTGAACCCCAGCCTTGAATAGCTTTAACTAACTCTGAAACACGACGTCTCAATAAAGGTATATTTCCTTCTGGAGCCCATGTTGTTGCTACTACGCGCAATCTAACAATCGCTTCATCTGTATTTAATTGTAAATACTTTAATAAATTAACAGAGTCACTGATGAGACGATTTTGAGCTGAACTGAAACTGAGAATTGAAGCAAGCAATCCTTTTAATTTAATTGTTCCTAAACCTTCGCTTTCAATGAGAAAAACAATTTTCCAAGGAACATGAGAGGGCAAAATACGGGAAAAAAGAGTCATAAAAGGGCGAACATCTTTAGGAAATAAATCAATATAAGCTGAAGAATAAATTTTATCGCCGACACGAACTGTTCTTAAATCAAGGGTTTCAGCATCGCGAGGTAATACCTGATGAGCTAGGGGTGGCCATAATAAATCAGAGACGTCCCCTTCAAAGCTATTCACTTCACGAACACTCACTTTATCACCAGGAAGAGTTGCTCGCCAATCATCCGCAGTAAAATCAGGATCTGCTGTCATACGGATTGCATGTATTGCCTCATGAACATCTAATAATCGAGCAATTAAACGTAAATTTGCCATATCATTTAAAACAGCACGTACATAAGCATCATGAGTATCACGAATCTCAGGCATTGCTGCATAAAGGGTTTGTGAGTTTTTAAATGGTGGGGCTTTTGTATCCTTGATCATTTTCAATTTAGCTTTATTTGCTGCTTTTAATTGATCATTAGGCAAATTAAATGGGCGCGTTATTAAGACAAAATATACTTTTTCTTCTGCACAATATTGAGATAAATAATCTATACGTTCAGAAAAAAGATCTTTTAAATTTAAATTAAGACGTTCAGCAGTACTAACAGCAGGCTCATAAATATCTTGAATTAATTTTCTAATATTTTGTTTATCATGACTAAAATAAACTTGTAGAGCGTGGCCTGAGCGACTCATAGCTGCTTGAAATGAATTATCTAAACCATAAATTAAGCTTTGAAATTCATCTGAACCAGCCAAAGCAGCGATACCCTCAATCTTTAAAATTGACACTAGTGATCCATCATGGTTCACAAGAACAGTGGGGCTATCTGCCGTTTCTAAGTCAATATAAGATTCTGTGGTTTGTTTTAATGAGGAGCCTAACCACGCAAAAAATGTGTCAACTCCCTCAAAAAACGAGTCTCCCCAACTAGCCATTTAAAGTCCTCTCTTAATCCGCAATTTCTTGCAATGCACTTGCTGCCCATTGTTCTATTTGTTTACGGAACTTAGCTCTTGAAGGCAACAAACATATATTTTTAAAAAGTTGTGCCCTGATTTCTTCCTTATCAATAGCTGAATCAATCATTAACTGGCCAAATATTGCTGGATCACTTGATCCTTCACCAAATTTTTCTTCTACTATCTGTGATCTAAACTTAAATGAGCGATAGATATTTTGAGCACTAGCTTTATATCCGGTATCATTAGTAATAGCACAAAATAACACATGGCATAAACTATTTAATTCTGCTTGATTTAATTCAGGTAAATAAATTAAAGTGCCACCACCATAACCCCCAACGCCTACTGATTCAAGAAAAAAACATTGAGCACAAAAACAACAGGAGGTTACTAAATTTGATGACTTATTATTAGAATAATCACTATCTAAATTCACAATTTCTTGAAATAAGCGCGCTTGAAAACCACAAAATTGACAAGTATATTGATCTCTACGAAAAATTTTTTCTTCATACGCTTTAAAACGTTCATCAATTTTACGCGCTGAATACAAACGCCAGGCTCCTGGTGTTGCATTTAATTTTATCTGACAATGTTTTTTATTATCAGTCATATCATGCCTATGCAATGCGGTTAATAAGCCCAAGAAATAAAATTCTCAGGCTTAAATAACTATTAACTACCAGTAATTGTTTTACCACTAGGACCAGCAGTAGTACCTGCGGTACCAAACATTGTATAACCTGCAACACTTAAAACGCTTGGTAAAAACAATAAAGCCGCAGCAATAAACACTAAAGAAATAGGCGTACCAATGGGAATTTGCGTCGGATTATCTTTATGTTGCTTAAATTTCATAATAGCACCAATAGAGAATGCCAGTCCGGCTACATAAGAACCCCCTGTTATTGCATTTCCTATACTAGCAAAAGTACCTGTTATAGAAGAAGCCATATTTCCCAATGTGAGCGCAGCAGCTTCCTGACTGAGTAATAACAGCGTAATAAAGCTAGTTATACTTATAAGCCACGGCTTACTATTTTTTAGAAATTTATTCACTTTATCTCTCCTAATGGATTATTATTATCTATATTAAAAATTGAACATTTAACTAATACGTTCACAATGCTAGTCCGTTCTAAAAAATTACGTACCATATAAAGTATTATTAATCATATCTAACGTACCTACAATATTCATTGCTAAAATTCCACCAAAAACATGCATTAATCCTTTTCCTGTGCCTCCAGGTTGTTGTCCTTGCGATGAAGAACGAGCTATTAAAACCCACCCTCTTACAAAAGCAAACAAACCAATTACTTGTATAATAATTGATAATGGCTCTCCTACCGCACTTCCACTTCCAAATAAAGCATCAAAAGCACTATTTGGACTATTTATAGGCGCATATTGAAGAACATTCTCATATCCAAATGAGGTTTGCATAAACACTTTAAACGCTGAAGGGAAATAAAGTAATACTGCCCCCGATACCAAGTACATTAAAGGTTCTTTCATATTTGCGCTCTGCGACATCGATGTTTTCGATTCACCATAGGATTTTAAAGTGGCAATCGCTTTAAACACAAATAATAATCCTAGAAGGTAAGCTGCTCCAGTAACAAGTCGTTCTACAGCAGGCATAGAGTTAGCAAGGTTATTTAAAATGTTTGCCTCACTCGCTAACCAACACGCAGTACTACCGCCAGTACAAGCCATAAATGCCTCAACTATCTTCTTGACTAAATCGAATTACATGTCCTGAACTAGTGACTACTCGACCTTGCAAAGGATCAATTAATTGCACTGTTCCATATCCGGCTATTTTTGTTCCTTCTCTTACTGTAAGTGTAGAACCATTTGTTGCAATTATCCAAGCCCTACCAGGAATTACTGCTTGAATATAATAAACTAAAGAAGGACTAGCAGTTGTATTTACTGGCTTAACTATACGCTTGGGTTGAGTGCGAACCATCAACACGTTAATTTCTTCAGTTTGTTTAGCAAGTTGCGTTGATAAATTATTAATTACTTGATTTAAACTAGCGATTTGATTATTTAAATTTTGAACGTTACTATTTACAGAACTCACTTGCTGACTAACAGATCCTACTTCTGACCTTACATTCTCCTGAGAAAGTTCTATCGCAGTCACCTTTTTATTTAATTCAGAATTATCTACTGTAATAACTGATTGTGGTACAGAAGGTTGTATTGTGTTTATTGAGGGTTGAGTTGGCTGTGACAACTCAGTAATAGCTTGTGTAGGTGGTGAACTCGTTGTTTTTATTGCTACGTCTTCTTTCTTATGAAAAAATAAACCAGCTATAATTTTATACATCAAGAGCACAAAAATAATTACTCCCAATGCAATGACAGCATTACGCTTAATATTTTTTTTAGAATGATCCTCCGAACCCGCAAATGCAGAAGTTTCACTGCCCGAACTATTATTGGGTTCATCCATCATAGAATTGTCAAGACTATCAAACTCTACAAATTTATAATCATCATTTTGATCGTTTTCTGCCATTTTTATCTGCCATCATGTTTTAACTAAATGTCACATCTTGTGTAAATAACACTCCAATACCGGTTCCTGCGTATACTTCTACCGTTACTGGTGTATTAAATGCTTGCTGTGCTACCTGTCCCCAGTTCTGACCTACTTGAGCTAAACCAATTACCGCATTTTCTAAAGCAGATCGACCTATGCCATTTTGTACTGTTATATTATTTCCAGATCCTGTTCCGCCAATCGTTACTGTGGTATCTGCAGATTGGAATGCATTACCAAAGCCTTGTAAAAACGAAGAAGCAAATAATGAACCATAGCGCATTAAATAATGATGATCGGTTCTACTAGATAATGCGGTTCTAGCTGTATTAGGGTCAATTGCAAAAGCTGAAATACTCAATGTTTTAGAATTTCCAGGAATAGACATCGCATTAAAAGTTATAACCATTTTATTCCCATTTGCTGGTAAATTGAAACTACCAATTAATTTGGTGCCTTTCAATTTACCCGTTACAATAGTAGCCAAAATTGGTCCGGGTTCATCACTATTTACAGCGGTATCCATCACCGCAAAAAGTATATCCCCCATTTTTATAACAGTTGCATTTGTATTATTCGCTTCACCCAATCCATTTGAATTAGGACCAGCATTCCCGCCTGCAGCATTTACAGCAGCATTTGCAGCTGCAGCTTTATCTTCTGAATTAGTTGCTTCAGTATAGCTTTGCTGACTTACATTTTTCCAGGTTTGAATCATTTGATTAGCCGCACCGATCATCTCATTTGAGCGTTGTTGAATTTTTTGTTGATATTTTTGTTCTGCTATCTGCTCATTTTGTTTATTGACAATCATCTGTAGCTGTTGTGCATTATTTGCTATAGCTGATGCAGGAGAAGGTGTATTATTAGAAATACTGGGTATTCCAGCTACATTAGAATTAAGTGTTTCAATTTGAGGAGCACCAAGACCTGCAAGAGAAGAGTTTGTCGATGGAAAACCTGCATTAGCAATTTGTTCTGCGGTATAACCAGCATTTTTTAATTCAGCAGCACCATAGCCTGCATTTTTTAAGTCTTGGGCACTAAAACCTGCCGCTTTTAATTCAGCAGCAGTATAGCCAGCTTCTTTTAACTCTTTAGCATCATAACCAGCTGCTTTCAATTGGGTAGCAGTAAAGCCTGCTGCTTTCAAATCTGATGCGCTAAAACCAGCATCTTTAAGATCTTTAACACTAAATCCAGCAGCTTTTAAATCAGAAGCAGTAAAACCTGCATTTTTTAATTCTTTAATAGAAAACCCTGCTTTTTTTAAATCCTCAGCAGAAAATCCTGTATTTTTTAATTCTGCAGCAGTAAAACCAGCATCTTTTAATTCTGTTGCATTATAACCTGCCGCCTTTAAAGCAGCTGCTGAACAACCTAAAGTTTGTTTTATAGTTGTAGCCGACAAACCCTGAGCTCTAGCTTTTTGTAAATAAGCAACGCTACAGTCAGCAGTTCTTCCTGCAGCAATAATATCTGCTGGATTAACCCCACTACTTTCTAATTCTTTAGCAGTATAACCCGCGGCTAACAATCCCGCTGGAGTAAACCCTGCGTCAAGTAAGGCTTTAGCATTATAACCAGCCGCTTTTAAATCATTGGCGCTACATTCATTCAAAGCTCTTATACGGGTAGCAGATACACCATTGGCAAATAGTTGCTTAAGTTTGGATGAATCGCAGCCTGCTGCTTTAATAGCTTGATCAGAAATAGGACTAATTGCGGCACTAATTTCTTGCGAGGTGTAGCCTGCTGCTGCTAATTGTTCTGGAGTAAAACCTGCATTTAACAAGGATTTTGCATCAAATCCAGCCATCTTCAAGGTTTCAGCACTACAACCATTTAAGGTTTTAACTCGAGATGCCGACACTCCTTGTGCAATTAATTGTTTTAATTTATTAGGATCACAACCAGCCGCTCTAATTGTATCATCGGATATAGGATTCGTTGCTGCATTAATTTCAGCTTCAGTAAAGCCTGCTGCTTTTAATTGATCTGGGGTAAATCCGGCATTTATTAAAGACTGCGCACTAAAACCAGCATTCTTTAAAGCATCTACACTACAACCGTTTAATTCTTTAATTCGAGAGGCTGATACACCAGCAGCAAATAATTCCTTTAATTTAGTAGGATCACAACCTGAAGCCTTAATTGC
>CAMFHA010000047.1 GCA_945952115.1 uncultured Legionella sp.
AAGCGCGGAACGTAGGCGTTTTGGATTTATAATGTACGTTTAGATGCGTTTACCCTGTGACTAAGCACGGGCTATATCAAAGGCCATTACTTCAGAAATAGACTTTTTGTTAAGAACTAATGCTAATAAACGATCTATACCTAAAGCAACTCCACTGCATGAAGGTAAACCATATTCTAAAGCTTCTAATAACCATGGATCTGAATTTACAGAGCTAAATCCCAAAATTTCTCGCTGTATGCGATCCTGATTAAACCGTTCTGCTTGAGCTGCAGCATGAGTTAATTCATGAAAACCATTAGCTAATTCAACACCCTGATAATAGACCTCAAATCGCTCAGCTACTCCTTGATTAATTTTAGCTAAAGCAGCTTGAGATACAGGAAAATGATACACTGCCACAGGCATCTCATAGTGTGCTAAAAAAGGCTCTACAACATGGCTCATTAATAAAAATAAATATTGGTCTACATCGGTTTCTTGAGGTGCTAAAACATGGTGTAAATCATGAGCAACTAAACTGTTTTGTAATTCAACTAATGAGGTATTGAATGGATCTAAATCACAAGCATCTAAAAACACTTCTTGATAGGTTTTTCTTAACATAGGTTTGGAACCTATAATGAGTTGTAAAAACAAATCCATTTCATTCATTAACTCATGATGATCTATATCTAATTGATACCACTCTAATAAAGTAAATTCAGGATTATGCCATCGCCCTAACTCATCATCACGAAATACTTTTGCTAATTGGAAAATAGGGCCACTTCCAGCAGCTAATAAACGTTTCATATGATATTCAGGAGAAGTTTGTAAACAAAACGCTTGATTTCTAAAATAGGCTTTTATATTGCTTAAATAAGGATCTGTCACTCCATAATGAGCCATTATTGGTGTGTCTACTTCTAAATACTGTCGCTCAGTAAAAAAATGACGGATTTTCCCTATCAGTTTAGCACGTTGAACTAGGGTTTCTAGGCTTGCAGAAGGCCTCCAATTAAAAGAATTCATTAATAAAAAATTCCCAATTCCAAACGCGCAGCTTCTGTCATTCTGTCTTGAGTCCATGGTGGTTCCCATACCAACTCTACAGAACAGTCATTCACACCGTCTACTTGATTAACTGCTTGTTCAACCGTACCAGGAAAAGTCTGTGCCACAGGGCAACCAGGGGTAGTTAAAGTCATTTGAACATCAACATGTCCGTCTTCATTCATATCTACATTATAAATCAATCCAAGATCATAGATATTGACGGGAATTTCAGGGTCATAAACTCCCTTAAGTGCTAAAATAATACGCTCAATAATTTGCTCTTTCTCTTCTTTCTTCTTAAATCCGAACATAATCCACTCTGGTGAAAAAATAAGTATTAAGTTAATTATAAAAATGTAGGATGGGCCTTGGCTCACTCTACATTTTATTAATTACTCAAATTTAGATTAACTTAGTGCCATTAATATATACCTTCCACAAACGAATTTTAGGATTTGATGCTATTGCTTTTTCCGTTTAGGCTACGTTTAAAAACTCGCAATAGAGTAGACTATTACTCGCTTTTAAACGTAGCCTAAACAAAAAAATCAAGTCGCCTAAAACCCTAAAACTCATTCGTGAAAGGTATATTAAACAGTTATTCTGTTTTAATTGTACTTTTATCTCGATTCAAAGCAGCTTCTAAAGTATGCCATGCTAAAGTTGCGCATTTAACTCGAGCTGGAAATGCTTTAACTCCAGCAAGCACAGTTAATTTATCAATTAAAGTAAGTTCAGTATTCTCTTCTTGAGTTAACATATGATGTACTTTTTGAAAAATCTCATGGGCTTCTTTTATAGTTTTTCCTTTGATCGCATCCGTCATTAAAGAAGCTGAAGCTTGAGATATGGCACAACCACAACCGACAAAGCTTACATCGCTTACAAGGCCTTGCTCTAATTTGGCATAAACAGTTAATTTATCACCACATAAAGGATTAAAGCCATTGGCTTGAGTTGTCGCATTGCTCATTTCATGATGATTACGAGGATTCCTGTTATGATCGATAATGATTTCTTGGTATAACTCACGTAGTTCCATATTCATGCAAATACCTCATGAACTTTTTGCAAGGCATTAATACAACGATCAATTTCTTGCCTAGTATTATAAAAAGACAAAGACATTCTCGATGTAGCTGCAACACCATAAAAATCCATTAAAGGCATCGCACAATGATGACCACTACGAATAGCAATTCCCTCTGCATCTAAGATCGTCCCAATATCATGAGAATGAATTTTTTCATGAATAAAAGAAATCACGGGTACTTTATTTTCAGCGTTACCAATAATCTTAAAGTTTGGCAAGGTATTTAAAGCGTCTGTAGCATAATTTAATAAATAAAGTTCATAACGAGCAATTGCTTCTAAATTTAAATTATTTAAATAATCAATAGCAGCTCCAAGGCCAATAGCGCCAGCAATATTGGGCGTACCTGCTTCAAATTTTTGTGGTATGGGTGCATATTCAGTACGTGAAAAAGTCACATAATAAATCATTTCGCCACCGCCTTGATAAGGATACATTTCATCAAGCAGCTCTTCTCTTCCCCAAAGGACACCAATTCCAGTAGGACCATACATCTTATGCCCAGAAAAAGCATAAAAATCACAATTTAAATTCTGTACATCTACGGCTAAATGAGCCGTTGCTTGAGCCCCATCTAATAATACTTTAGCTCCATGAGCATGGGCTAATTCAATCATTTGTTTTACAGGATTAATCGTTCCTAAAGCATTAGAAACATAATTTAAAGATACGAATTTTGTCTTATTACTTATTTTTTTAGCAAATTCATCTAATAAAATATCGCCACTCAAAGAAATGGGCGCTACTTGTAACACCGCTCCCGTTTGCTCACAAAGCATTTGCCAAGGCACTATATTAGAATGGTGTTCCATATAGGTAATTAAAATCTCATCTCCTGGCTGAATAAACGGCTTTACATAACTTTGTGCCACAAGATTAATAGCCTCAGTAGTTCCACGAACGAAAATACATTCTTTCGCAGAATAGGCATTAATAAAATGACGCACTTTTATTCGAGCAGCTTCATAAGCTTCTGTTGCTCTAACACTTAAGGCATGAACGCCCCGATGAACATTAGCATTATCTCGCTCATAATAATGCTGAATTGCTTGAATTACTGCTTTAGGTTTTTGTGTAGTTGCAGCATTGTCAAAATAAATCAAGTTATAAGCATTTACTTTTTGATGCAAAATAGGAAACTCTTGGCGAATAGCATTGATGTCTAATGGAGTATCCATCTTCTACCCTAATTGTTGTATTAATAACTGGCTCATCCAATCAGCAAATTCGCGATGTGGAATAAGGCGTAGATTATCTTCCGCAAAAGCATGAATTAAATACTGGGCCGCTTCTACTTTATCAATACCGCGACTCGCTAAATAAAATAAAGCATCTTCATCCAACTGACCAACCGTTGCACCATGTGTACATACTACATCATCAGCAAAAATTTCTAATTGCGGCTTGGTATTAATTTCAGCACTCTTAGAAAGTAAGAGATTTTTATTCTGCTGTTGAGCCTTACTATGCTGTGCGTCTCTAGCAACAATAACCTTGCCATTAAATACAGCTCGAGAATAACCTTTTAAAATACCTTTATAATCTTGCTCACTAGAACAATTAGGTACTAGATGATACGCTGTTGTATGATGATCAATATGCTGACCCTCTATGGGAGCATAGATACCATTCATTAAACAAGAAGCATATTCTTCTTGTAGTTTAATGCTCAGATCCCTACGCGTTAATGCAGCACCTAAATTTAAAGAATGTGAAGCAAAATGACTGTGTGCTGCTTGTTTTACTGCTACATGACCTAAATGAAACGCTGTTTTGGCTTCTCGTTGAATGATGTAGTGCGTAATATGAGCAGAAGCTGCAAGAAATAATTCAGTAACTGTATTAGTAAAATACTGAACCTCTTCTTTTCCTTGATAATGCTCAATAATAGTCGCTTGGCTTCCTTCTTCTGCAATAACTAAATGCCTTAAATTCGCTGCAAGGGACTCTTGATCTTGATAGTGATTCAATATAATAGGTGAATCAATACATGCTCCTTTAGGCAAATAAATCACTACCCCGCAATGCATTAAAGCAGTATTTAGTGCATGAAAGCCATGTTCTTGATCAAGAATATGCGCTAAATGAGGTTTAATTAAATCAGCCTGTTGTGTTAAAGCATCAGCTAAAGAGAGTACTAAAGCACCTTTTGGCAATTGAGCTAATAACTCATTATTTCTTAAAACATGACCATTATTAATTAGTACGTGATGAGCAACAGGAAAATCCGATTTAAATTCACTAGTTGCTGCTTTATATTCTTGATTAAAAGTCTGTTTTAATAAAGCATCCACCGAAGTATATTTCCATTCTTCATTATGGCGCGAAGGAAAACCATGCCGCTCTAGATTCTTTAAAGCTTGAGTTTGCAAAGTAGCCAACCAAGGAAGATTAGAACGTGCATTTTGGGCTTGCTGTTTATAAAAACTAACTAGTTCACTCATGCCTGCTCCGCTTCTTCAAGCCAACTGTAGCCTTTCTTTTCTAATTCTAAAGCTAATGATTTATCCCCTGACATAATGATGCGGCCATTGACTAAAACATGAATAAAATCAGGTTCAATATAATCTAATAAACGTTGATAGTGAGTAACCAAAATAATAGAGCGATCACTCGAGCGCATTGCATTAACACCTTGAGAAATAATACGTAAAGCATCGATATCTAAACCAGAATCTGTTTCATCAAGAATGGCTAATTTAGGCTCTAAAGCAGCCATTTGTAAAATTTCATTACGTTTTTTCTCTCCGCCAGAAAAACCTTCATTAATATTGCGGTATAAAAAACTTTCATCCATATCTAATAACTGACATTGTTTGCGGATAAAACTTAAAAACTCAATCGCGTCTAAAGTGTTACGCCCTTGTCCTTTACGAACAGCATTAACAGAGGCTTTAAGAAAATTAATATTAGTCACGCCAGGGATTTCTAAAGGATATTGAAAAGATAGAAACACACCTGCACGAGCACGTTCTTCTGGCGCTAAAGCAAGCAAATCCTTTCCTAAATAACTGACTTCCCCCGAAGTAACTTCATAAGAAGGATGGCCAGCTAAAACTTTAGATAAAGTACTTTTTCCAGAGCCATTAGGCCCCATAATGGCATGAACTTCACCTGCATTAACGTTTAAATTAATACCATTTAAAATAGATTGATTATTGATGGAAACATTTAGTTCATTTATTTTTAACATATTAGCCTACAGCCCCTTCTAAACTAATACCTAATAATTTGGTCGCCTCTACCGCAAATTCCATAGGTAATTCTTTTAAAACTTGTTTACAAAAACCGTTAACAATCATGGATACAGCATCTTCAGTATCAATACCTCGTTGTTGACAATAAAACAATTGTTCTTCGCTAATTTTAGAAGTAGTTGCTTCATGCTCGACCTGTGCACTAGGATTTTTTACTTCGATATAAGGAAAAGTATGCGCAGAACATTGATTTCCCATCAGCATGGAGTCGCATTGAGTGTAATTACGTGCGTTAGACGCAGTGGGGGCAATACGCACCAAACCACGATAAGCATTATGGGCACGCCCAGCACTAATCCCCTTAGATATAATCGTTGACCGAGTATTTTTACCTAAATGAATCATTTTAGTGCCAGTATCTGCCTGTTGAAAATTATTAGTCAACGCTACAGAGTAAAACTCACCAACAGAGTCATCACCTTGTAAAATCACGCTAGGGTATTTCCAAGTAATCGCTGAACCGGTTTCAATTTGTGTCCAAGAAATTTTAGAACGCTTACCACGGCAGGCGCCTCGCTTAGTCACAAAATTATAAATCCCACCTTTACCTTCTTTATCGCCAGGGTACCAATTTTGTACCGTAGAATATTTAATTTGCGCATTATCCAATGCTACTAATTCAACTACTGCTGCATGCAATTGATTTTCATCACGCATTGGTGCCGTACATCCTTCTAAATAAGATACATAACTGTCTTCATCAGCAACAATTAATGTTCGCTCAAATTGTCCTGTAGACGCAGCATTAATACGAAAATAAGTCGACAACTCCATAGGACAACGCACGCCTTTAGGGATATACACAAAAGAACCATCGCTAAATACAGCAGAGTTTAAAGCGGCATAAAAATTATCTCGATAAGAAACTACTGAGCCTAAATACTTCATAAGCAGATCTGGATATTGATGAACTGCTTCTGAAAAAGGACAGAAAATAACACCTTTCTCCGCAAGTTTCGCTTTAAAAGTAGTAGCCACTGAAACACTATCAAATACGGCGTCTACAGCAACTCCAGCAAGCATTTCTTGCTCTCTTAATGGAATTCCTAATTTTTCATAAGTTCTTAATAGCTCTGGATCCACTTCATCCAAGCTTTTAGGTGCATCGACTTTCTTTTTAGGTGCGGAATAATAAGAAATAGCCTGATAATCAATAGGTGGATAATGTACACTAGACCATTCAGGATGAGGCATTGTTTGCCAATGCCTAAAGGCTTTTAAGCGCCATTCTAATAAAAATTCAGGCTCACCTTTTAAGGCAGATAAACGACGAATAACGTCTTCATCCAAGCCTGGAGGAAAGGTATCTACCTCAATATCAGTAATAAACCCATGTTGATATTCTCTATCAAGCAAAGAATTAATATGCTCACTGCTCTTAGCCACGACTCACTCCACTTGCTAATTGCCGAACTCGCTCAATATCTTTACGATGAAGAACTGGTTTCGCTAATGCTTCTAAACTCACGCTATCTAAGGCTGTCTCTATGGCTTGGCTAATTAAACGCCAATTACCTTGAATAGCACACACACCTTGCAAAGAACAATCATTAGGCTCTAAACTGCACTCAGTAAAACCACGATGCTCTTCTAAGGCAAATATAATTTGTGCTACAGATATTTCTGTAGCAGTACGCTGTAATCTATATCCTCCAGCTACGCCACGCACTGAAGTTAACAATCCTGCACTAGTTAAACGCTTTAAAATTTTGCTTACGGTAGGAATCGCTAAATGAGTATGCAAGGCGATGTCACGTGCTGTAGACAAAGTATTTGGGTGCTTGGCGAGGTAAACCATTACCACCGTACCATAATCAGCTAATTTGCTGACGCGTAGCATAACACCTCCACAAGGAATAATCTAGTACTAAAATAGTCTTCATTTAAGACAACAACATTAGAAAATATCAGCGCACAACCATCTAGTATAGGACAATCGCACTAAGACTTGCCCCGCAATATGTGGCTCTTTCTCTTCTAAATATAGCACCAAAAAGGTACCCTATATAATAAAAGGCGCATAATACCTTATTAGAGTGAGGTTGTGCAAATTTTATGTTAATTTAGGGGTTTATTTAAAGGTCGTCATTCTATCAAAAATACTCTCTTTAAAAAATAATCCATGGAGTCCAATATCGTTCATAAATAGACCGATGAGATATTATCAAGACTTACGTCTCCCATCTCTTCATTAAAACATTTTTTTAACGAAGAGATTGAGAGATTTTCGTAAGTCCTGTGTAATCAAAGTTTTATTCGCATACCCAAATATGGACCATTGATCAAAAAATTACTTGTTATGTTTTTGGTTGAGTCAAGAAAAATTCCACCTTCAATGAGTACTGGGCCAAATGCCAAGTTTTGTGGATGAACTTCATGAATACTATTCATATAAACTGTTGCTTGATAACCTGTCTCTATTGTAAAAATACTGTCTTTGATAACATAGACATAATTTACTCCAAGTCTGCCATCAAAAGAAGGAACTATTTTAGTAGAAGGATTACTTCCTAGAGATTGATTATCTACCACAACATTGTCGTTGATGAGCAAGAGTCTTGAAGAAGAAGAAAAAGAAGTCTTGCTTGATTGAAGACCAACAAGCATAGCAGCACCAAACTTACCTACAATGCCAAAACCATGTCCAATATTATAATTAACACCTAATCCTGCGGGCCTGTTCCATTAAACGCTGAGCTAGTATTCATATTCAATCTGAAAAGTGGATCTGATTGAGCATAAAAAGTGGAGTTCCAATTCTGAGTAATTTGAGCGTAACTTAAGCCTCCAAAAAAGCGTAGCATTAAATTGTTACCAAATTGAAGATATTGTCCTACATCTAAATTTACATCATTATATTGAAAATTCACGTTACTAGATGCTGTGGTTATTCCATATCCTTCAGGGCCATATGCAAAAGGAGGAGGAACACCTTGATTAGATGGAGCAGTGATTGCATCATTAGTATTACTGCGAAAAGAAGTCCAATCTAATTGAGCATCATGTCCGCTTTGATTAAAAATATAACGAACACCTACATTAAATCCTATACGATATCCAGGTGATAACGCTTCATTTTGCCAGTGAGGCGAATAACTAGGCAATGGATCTGTTAGGACAGCATAAATTAAATTATCGCCGTTATTAGGCTGCAACCAATTTATAAAGCCACTAAATTCAATTCCTGGTTTTAATTCAGGCACTGTTAACGCAATAGTTGGTTGAGATCCCTCGCTTCCAGCCCAGGCATTCATCGTTGCGCATAATAGAACAGCGAACGAATAATTATTTAATATTTTCATTTCAATCCTTTTTAACAAGTCCATTATTATTTCAGCTCTTAATAATTTTTTTATCCTAGCTTGCTTCACTACGTTCGCAAAAACCACATTTTTAATGTACTCTTTGTAAATAGCTACAGTCCAATTCTAAGAAATGCAGGGTAAACGCATCTAAACCTACATTATAAATCCAAAACGCCTACGTTCCGCGCTTTATGCGCGGAATCCAGACTCTACCTCACTTCAAGGTCATCTGGATGCTGTGCATAAAGCACAGCACCTAGGCAACAGAGACGCTTTTAGTGCTCAAAATTTAGATGCGTTTACCCTGTAAGAAATGCAGTTTAATTGCAAAAAAACGAGCAATATGTTATTATTAACAAAAAAATCTATTTACAGTAGATTGTTCTACGTTTTTCTGCTTTATACTCTCATACATGCTCTTATTTAACAAGAATTTATTAATCTGAAATCACGTCTAAATAAAATTGTTATAACCGCATGAAATAAACTTCTAATCTTTAAAAAACTTGTAGCTCAAAACTTACGAAAAAGCCTGAAATCTAAGCAAAAGAATGTTTTAATGAAAAAATTTTGAGTGGACTAAATAATTGAATTAAAAAAAATTTTTATTTTTTCGTAAGTCTTGTAGCGATTAAAATCGCAATTTGCGATTAGTTGTTGCTATATGTCATAATTACTTTATACGCTTAAAGAGGAAAATAATACTTTGTCTTAAGGAATCAGGATGCTCCACGACAATGAACTAAATGATCTAATGCAATCAATTGCTACAAAGAGCCTGCAAGTCATTAATGATTTAAAAGATAAGCCAGAGCATCTGGCAACTATTCTTAAACAATTCATTGAGCTTACTGATCAGATGCAAAATGTGTTTAATACCTTGCTTAATAATCCAGAAAAGGCCTTGGAAACGCAATTATCCTATTGGGAACAAGCCATGAGTTTAGCTCAGACTCAATTTAGTCATTGGCTGGAAGGTAAATCTTTGCCTATGGCAGATAAGCGTTTTAATAGTCAAGAATGGCTCAATAACCCCTTTTTCAATTTAATGAGTCATCAATATCTTTTAGCTAGTGAACATATGTCTGATTTATTAGAGCAATTGGACTATGAAGATTCTGATGCAGCTAAAAGAATCCGGTTCTTCAGTAAACAATATTTAGATGCTTTATCACCTGCCAATTTTCTTCACACTAACCCACAAATTATGGCAGAAACTATACAAAGTCATGGCAAAAATTTATTGCAAGGTTTACATAATTTATTGTCTGATATAGAAGAAGGTTCAATTCATCTTAATATTAAAATGACAGATGCCAAAGCCTTTAAGGTAGGAGAAAATTTAGCAACAACGTCAGGCAAAGTACTATTTCGCAATGAAATGATGGAGTTAATTCAATATGCACCTACCACCCCACAAGTGCGCTCTATTCCATTGCTTATTGTTCCTCCTTGGATTAATAAATACTATATCTTAGATTTAAGCCCAGAAAATTCTTTAGTCCGTTGGCTAGTAGAGCAAGGGATTACTGTTTTTATTATCTCTTGGGTTAATCCAGATGAGCAATATGCTCAAAAAGATTTATTTGATTATTTAGAAGAAGGTCCAAGAAAAGCGATTCAAATCATTAAAAAACAATTAGCAGTTAGTAAAGTAAATATGCTGGGTTTTTGCATTGGAGGTACTCTTTTATCTATAGTCCTAGCTTATAACAAGGCCCATAAAGATCACTCCATCAATAGCGCAACTTTTTTAGCGACAATGATTGATTTTAGTGACCCAGGAGATCTTTCAGTTTTTATTGATGAACAGCAAATACAAAAATTAGAAGCCATCATGACAGAAAAAGGCTATTTGCCAGGAGAAGTAATGGCTTCAAGCTTTAATTCCCTGCGAGCGAATGATTTAGTTTGGTCATTTTTCATTAAAAACTATCTTCAGGGAAAAAATCCAACTCCTTTTGATATTTTATATTGGAACTCCGATTCAACTAATATGCCTGCTACCATGCATTCCCAGTATTTACGCTGGATGTATTTAAATAATGATTTAATTAAGCCCGGCGTAATTCAACTGAATAATACACCCATTGATATAAGTAAAATTACAACGCCATGTTTTTTCCTTTCCACAGAAAAAGATCATATCGCTCCATGGAAAACAACATATAAAGGATTTCAAATGATGCAAGGACCAAAGCGGTTTGTTCTGGGAGGATCAGGGCATATAGCAGGAATTATTAATTCGCCTAGTATTGGCAAATATGGCTATCGCACCAATATCAATACAAAATTAGAAGCTGATCATTGGATAAGTAAAGCGAAACAACATTCAGGATCTTGGTGGCCAGAATGGTTAAAATGGCTGAATAAATATTCTGGAGAGCTAATTACTTCTACACAATTTGAAAATTTAAATTATAGATCTTTATTAGATGCTCCGGGGACCTATGTTTTAAATAAAATCCCATGATCTTCATTGTATTAAAAAAAACACTTTTGATCAAAAAAAGAATTTGTTGTACTTAAAAAATCATGCTATACTGGTTCTCTTTTATTTACTAATATAAGATTTTATGGCTAAGCATACATTTTTGAATAAACAACGTGAAAAAAAAACTGATATTTTAGAAATTTTAAATACAATAAAACTCGGACCATTTGATAGCCGGAAAGAACATATAGAAGCTATGTTAAAAAAACCTTCCGATGCTAAAAAATTTTGGGAATGGGCTAAAGGTACTTTAAACAGCAATTATGAAGAAACAAGTTGGAATAATGCCGCCATTCTTTTATCATTATTTGATAAAAAATCATTATTTACAGTGCAAATAGAAACTCTTGTCCAAGACAAGTTTATTCCATATATACAGTCGCGCAATGATCTCGCGTTACCACCTGCTAATGCAAAATTCCTAGCAATTCTCAGCATCATTTTATTTTCTTTGTCAGAATACCAAGAATATTTAAATCCAGCTCTAGATAAAATTTCTTTTTCTCTTTGTCAGTCTCTTTTCCTTGCAGACTCAGTGAAAGAAGAAGATCTTGCTCGAATTTATTTAACATTAACACATGTTAATACCTTATTAGATAAGATTAAAGCGGAGCAATTAGAAGATTTAAGCACTACTATATTGCCTAAAATAAAAGAGTTAATTCGAATTGATCAATTGACAGAACATAGTATAGGGCATCGCGCACTGGATGCAATTGCTCACATTGAAAATCAATTACACAATACTAATTTGTGTACGATCTAGATATTAGCACGTCTAAAGGCGGCAACTAACTTCAAATCTGAAATTGCTTCATTGCCGCCTGATACCCTAAGTCAATTAGCTGATTAAATTTAGAAAAATCTAACATTCTAAACTCACTTAAATTAATATCTAATGCATAATCTGCATTAGATAATTGAATTAGTTCTTTCTCATCATTACATAAAGTAATAGCACCAATAATAAGCTCGGAAAGACTAGGAACTGGAGGGCTTATTTTAAAAGATTCTCCTTTAAAAGGATTAAAATAGCGCCTAAAACCTGAGATAACACCATCAGGAACTTGCGCATGAATATTGGAAAATGGTGAAACGCGCACAGCTATAATTTTGCAAGCAGGCGCAAAATGACGCATTACATCGACAGGAACATTATTAAAAATACCACCATCAATTAAGAGTTCATTCTCTTCATTTGATATAGGAGGAACTATACCAGGCAATGAAACACTAGCTCTTACCGCTTTATAAACAAGACCATGTTTTAAGATTTCAGCTTTGCGTAAAGTAAAATTGCTGACCACACAAAAAAAAGAACGCCACAGATCTTCAATACAAGTCTCACCAAAAATACTTTTAAGAGCAGAACCCCACCCTCCCCCTCCTAATAAAGAGACTGTTGGAAGAGTATAATCATTAAATTTTTTATTATTAATCATATGATTACAAATATATTCTCTCATTTGTTCCCCAGTAAAATTCATGGCTATTCCTGCTGCAATCACACTCCCCATACTCGTACCCCCTACAAAATCAACTGGGATATTTAATTCACATAAAGCTTTATAAACTCCAATATGTGCAAACGATTTAGCACCTCCACCTCCTAAAACCAATCCTATTCCATGACCTAAAATTAAACGAGCAATACGTTTTAACTCTTCATTATTTTCTTTTTTAAAATGTTGATAACTTTTAACAGAACGTTCTTTTAACCATTCTTCAGTTGCAGCAGGAATAAAAACTTGTTCATCGTGAAAGATAAAAAGCTCTATTGGAGGTCGATAAGTTTTTTCTAATGAAAAGAAAAGATATTGCTCAATCTCTCCTAATTTTGGAGAATCATTTGCATCAGCAAGCAAAATTATTTTATCAGCTTGTCTTAAACACAAACGAGTCCATTCTGTATTAATATCATCCGTTTCATAAAAAACATAAGTATAATTTTGCTCTTGCTCATTAAGCCATTGAGTTACACGTGGATCATTAAACTCTAGTTTCAATGAATTTTCATTCTTTAGCTCTTTAAATTGATTTTTTATAAATAAGCTATTGATTAATAAAACTGAAGCGGAACAAGACAATTGCTTTACTAAAGCACGAATAAATTCTTTTTCAATAAAATAATGTCCTACTGGAACTAATGCAATAGAATGTATCGCTTGAGGTCGAAACTCAACTGGTTTTAATAATCTTAAAATAGCAGCTCTAACCAGAGGCATAATATGCTTTGCATTTTTTTCTACAAAGAGCTCAAATTGCTCTTTAGATAATTTCCAGAGAAAACTATCTCGAATAGCAAGAACCGTAGCTGCACGAGGTTGTTGTGTAAATAAAGATAACTCACCAAGAAGATCCCCATTAATTATTTCACCTATAACTTGTTGTTGATTATTAATTAACCTAATAACCAATAAACGACCATTTTGAACAATATAAAGACCATCACCTTGTTCTCCTTCATTAATGATAATCTCCCCACTTTGAACTAACACAGGCTGAAATTGTTCTGATAATTTGACAATGCTGGATTCGGGTAGGGATTTAAAATAAGAAATTGTCTTTAAAAAATTAACTAATTGTGTTTTTGATGTTCGTTTTCGTGATTTGAATGTCCACATAATTGGCCTCACTCTTTAACAAGAGAAACACCACTCCTTTATTATCTAATTATAGGATAATGAATTAAATTGTTCTAAATTTACCAGGAAATCTGAACCAAATGTGGCTTTTTCTACATTCGAAGTGAAGAATTAATGGCGTCAATTTAAGCGGAGGCCATTAATTGAATGACTATTACAGAACCTACAAAAAACCTCAAGGTCAGGGCAAAAGCATGTTTTAATGAGGGAGTTTAGATGCACTAAATGATCGAATTAAAACATGCTTTTAACGAAGAGATTGGGCGTTTTTCGTAAGTCCTGTATCATTGCTCATCTCAAGTCATTTTCCTATTAGTGAGATGGTGGTTGAAAATCTGTATTGCCATTACCACCTGGGCAAAATTCAACGGTATAATTCTCTGCATTATCCGTTGTTGTAGTACCATCTGTGCAAGTAAAAGAAGAGCTTGCATCATCAAAGGGATAGACATAACAAGAAGGGCAAGATTCTTTCAAAAATAAAACCGTATCATAAACTTCTGGCTGATTACCTGTAAATGAACCAGTCCAATTTGGATTTTTTGCAACACAAGCCTCCACATAACTAGGATTGGTTGGGACTGGCAATTGTGTCCCTTCAGTACTGCCCCAATCAACACATCCACAACAGCTAGTTTGAGCCCCAGCACTATAACAACTATGCGCATAATTTCCATTACATTGATACAAATTACTCATTGTGCCTGATGGGCTAGAAAGCGTTGCATTACATTGAAAATTTTGAATTGTTGAGCCATTTGCACCAATTGCAGTGGTGAAATTATTGTTAGTGCCACAAATTTGATCGGCAGTAAACCAACCAGCAAACGTACCGCAGATCAAATAACCTGAGCCTTGGGCTGTTGTACTTCCAATAGATGAAGAAGAATAGCTTAAACCACAATATTGGCTCGAAGTGCAATCGCTATCTGTTGAACAGCGTGTTACTGTAGACGAAGTAGGTATAACATAACGGTAAGCAACATTAGGTGAGTTTGTGGATACCGCCCAACTTGATGCACCAATGGTATTAGTTTGATCACCGCCTGAAGTAGGGATATTTTGATTATATCCTGCAAATCCACAAGTATAAGGGTTATTTCCTACTGTAGGTAGTGATGCATCCGTTGGATACATCGATAAAGGGATATTGGCACCATTAATCAGGGTGACATCATAGGCATCTGGATAAACAGTTGGAGTTGTTCCTGTTGCGTAAGTGATAAAGGTCGGTTCAGCTTGTGTTGCTGGTTGTTGAAATCCAACGCCTAACGAACATACTCCAGTGGCAGATTCGCCATTTGCTGTACATAATGCCGAGGTACATGTACCTGTTGTACAACCGGTTCGTCCTCCCAAAGCGCCAGACCAAACAACGCCAAGGCCATTAGATTTATATTGAGGAATCTTTATCGTGTTAGTCTTTCCTTGGCCACTAGTAGTTAGCTGAAATGATTGATTTGATGGAACAGGATTATTCCAAAAACAGGTTTTTTTTGATGAATAACAGGATGCGCCTGTTACACAATCAGCATCGCTTGTACATTTTTGACTTAAACAAGCATCTGGTTGATTAATTTGTGCATAACATGCTCCTCCTGCCGCCACGCAAGCTTGCTTTCCAGTATCACCGCCAGTACAATCAATTCCACCACCTGTCAGTACATTCTTCGTTGGAGCAGCACCAGTTATTGTTCCAAACCAAATAGTATAATCACAAGAATTTGTAAAGGTAATTGTGCGATAACTATCAGCTGGTGGAGGCGGATTGGTTCCATTAGTAATGAATGCATTAGATGCCAACAATGAGTTATAACTGCCATAACTTAATGTAAAATTAAATGGGGTAGATGCGGGCAAATTACTCGGTTTTATAAGATTAAGAGAAACCGTGCATCGACCACCTGCTCTACTTCCAGGAACAGTGTGATTGCACGAGGTAGTCACTGAACAAGAAAAAGTAGCCTTTTGCGCACGAGCGCCTTGACAAACAGGTAACCCGCTACAAGTTGCTTTTTCTCTACCCGCAGAAAGCGTCGGGCTACAAAGATTTTGGGGTACAGGCGCTAAATTATAAACACCAAATTTTATTGGCAAACTATAAGCTGTCCCTGATGGCTGTGAACTATACTTCATAGTAGGTTTAGCTGCGAATATTGAATTACATAGGATCAATAAACTCATCCCGATCCATAATCTAGTGTTCATAATATCTCCTAATAATTCCACAAGCTCTACGCTGTTACTCTACTAAATACGTTAAGCCAAATAAAAAATTGTGCGTACTCATCGTCGCTGTTAATGGTGTTGCTAATGTTGTCGAACTACCTAGGGTTGATGAATTAGCTTTGCCCATATTGGAGTAAAGATATCGAAGAGATAAAACTAAAGGAGCTTTTACACTATACTTCACCCCTCCACCTGCTTGATAAGCAAAATTCCAGCTTGCTTGGTTAGCTAGTGTAAACGTAGGGCTAATTACTGGTGAAATAGGCTCGCTAATGTATGAAATAGCAGTTCTTGCACCACCGATACCTCCTTGCAGAAAGGGTGTAAAATAGTGCCCTAATGATTGAAAATCTAAATCAAAATTGCCCATTATCCGAATATTATTTAGCTTCAAAGTATAGGTATAATTTTCGAATTCAGGTAACCCAAATTGTAATACGCTACCATTTTGATTAAAATTTGTTATTTGAAAAAAATCTATTCCTGCCCCAATAGAGTTCAGAAAATAATTTTGAATGGATGATGGAAGTTTAAAACGATACATTCCTTCTACGCCCCAGGTGAACGCGTTCGCATCGCCTTGATTGATAAAAGTATCAGCATCTATACCTGTCTCATAAGGTAATAATTGTAAGCTTTGCCCATTGATAGTATTGGGAATGTAGCTATCTCCTAAAAAAACAGAAAATTCTGGATGAAATTTTTGTTGCATCACATCACCAAGAATGGATTTCTTTAAAGGAAGCTGGGCAGGTTTTAAAATCGTCTTCTTTACAGTACTGTTGGATGCAGTAGTTTGCGATAATTTAGCGTCAGAAGACTTTTTAAATTGAGGAGGAGAATTTTTAGCATTGACGCCCCTCATCGTGTTAGCAAAGGTATTTAAAGAATATTGATTTTTGAAAGGCCCCACACTTACGTTGTATCGCCCTTTAGATAACTGGACTTTGCTAGGTACTTTGCTATTTATATCTATCGTATGTTGTAATTTTTTTGCAGCGTGAATAGTTGAAAAACTACCCATTTGTATATAAACAGGATAGTGAATTTGGCGATAATGGCCGTTAACCTGTTCTACGCCATAAATTACATTGGCATAAACGATTTGGCTCACCCACAATAAACCAAATATCCTAGCTAAATTTATCATGATATCCTTATACATGAAAAACAAGTAACTAGCACTATATTGAAATATTTTTGGATTGTCTATACTCAAAATGTTTCAAGATGCGAGGTTTTGGGCGGTTTGATTTTAACGTCTACGGTTTTGAAAAAAGTAAGGAATAGCCAGACTTTTTTCAAAACCGTAGACGTTAAAAGCGATAGACCAAAAATTGCATCTTGAAACATTTTGAGTATATTATTTAGGATAATGGATTAAATTGTTCTAAGCTCACGTAGTCAATTTTACCAGAAGGCAAGACTGGAATTTTTGTATCTGGATAGATGCGACTTGGTGTTAATAACTCAGAATATCCTTGCTCTTTCACTTTTTTACTAAATAAAATCCTATCTAGCTGCTCCGCTTCAGAAAACAATATAATTTGCTCTCCTTTGCGCGGGCATTTTTGTGCAATAGCTGCATGCAATAATTCGGGATAAATACTTGCTGCAATTCCTTCCACTAAAGTTAATGAAATCATTTCCCCAGCAATTTTAGCAAAACGTTTTGCACGACCAGCAATAGTAATAAAACCTTCTTCATTCATAGTCACAATATCACCAGTATCATGCCATTCATCATGGAGAAAGCGAATACCCTCTGGTGAACTCGGATCAATATATCCTTTCATAATATTCGGGCCTCGCAAAAATAAACGACCTCCAGCAGATATTCCTTCAACTGGTTCAATGCGGCTACTCATAAAAGGTAAAATCATTCCTACTGTACCCAAAGAAGAAGCAAAAGGACAATTTAATGAAATCACAGGGGATGCTTCTGTTGCGCCATATCCCTCATATATTCTCACTCCAAAATGTTCTATCCAATATTTAATGGTATCAAGCTTCACTTTTTCTGCGCCTGCAAAAATATAGCGAATACTACTGAAATCATGAGCATCAGCAGCACGGGCGTAACCATTTAAAAAAGTATCAGTACCAAACATAATAGTAGCCCCAACCTGGTATACCAATCCTGGAATAATTTTGTAGTGCAAAGGAGAGGGATAAAAAAAACAGCTAATTCCCGAAACTAAAGGAACAAGGCTTCCAGCGGTGAAACCAAAACAATGAAAAATAGGTAAAGAATTAAAAAAGATATCACGAGCAGAAAAGTCTACCCTTGATTTCATCTGCCAACAATTTGCCAATAAATTAGAATGACTTAAGGCAACTCCTTTTGGTGCCCCCTCAGAGCCGGAAGTAAAAAATACCAATCCAATATCTTGAGCAGAAACTGACTTACCTAATAACTTATAGGCAAAGCTAGGAAATCGACCTTTTAATAAACCAGATAATTTATTACCCAAATGAATAGAGGGTTTAAAATCCTCTAAATAACGAACCACAATACCTGCCGCACTGAGTTCTTCAATTAAAGTTTCTAGCTTAGCAGTTAGAATAAATTGTTTTGAAGTATAAATAGTTTTGATATTGGCAAGTGAACAAGCAGAAAAAAGAGAACTAAAACCCATGCTAAAATTAAGCATGGCAGGAATACGCCGATATGCTTGTAAAGCAAAGAAACTGATCATTCCAGCTGTAGTTGTAGGCATCATTACTCCTACGTACTCTCTTGCTTTGGTTTGTTTTTTAAATTGTCGACCTAAAATAAAACACCGACTAAGAAATTGCCTATAGGTTAACGGTGTTCTATTAACATCTTCTATTCTAGTTTTATTTTTCATCCCAATTTCAACACCCTCTATTAGTGCAGCAAATAAAGAATGTTCTTTAAAACTATTTGCAAAAGTTAAATCACTTATAAGACGAAATAAACGTCTACTTACAGCATGTCGATTTACTGGACCTCCTTCAGATTGAATAAACAATTGTGAAGGCAAAATATGTAATTTAATTTTTGGAAATAACCGAATTATATTTTTACTTTTACTAATGGAAAAAATGCTATGTTCAGCCCCTTCAATACGAATAGGAATTACTAGCGCTCCAGATTTTTGTATAATAAAGCCAGGGCCATCAAATACTTTTAAACTATTTTCTTCTTGATTTAAAGATTGCTGAGGAAAAATAACACATCGCTTTCCTGAGCGAATGGCTTTTATTAACGCTTTACTTGTAAAAGGATGCGCAGGATCAACAGGAAGGATATCAGCGAATAGCAATAAAGCTTTCACCCATAATTTTTTAAATAAGCGAGGGTGTAAGGCAATAGTTAAACGTTCGGGTAAAAAAACAGAAAGTAGAAGTACATCAATAATAGAAGTTCTATTTGCGATAATAACGGAATTAGGCGTAGAATGATATTCACCAATAACTTCTACTGAAAACCACCACCCTACTATAGCTTTAACCCAAGCACGCATCCTGTCACGTTGATTTGTCTTCCATTTCTGGTAATTCATATTGTTCTCGTAAAGCAAAAGGACTAGGTTATACCTAATCAAGCTTTATATTGCAAGAAAGGCGATATAAACGAAGCTTAAACTTGCCAGTTGATACGTCCTGTAATAAAGTATCCTTTATTATTGACAACAAGCATCTTCCCATCAAAACAATTTGCACTATTTTTGCGCTTTTGGTTTTTTTAATGTGCGCCATTAGCTTTCAACATTATTCCTTAGATATCCTTAACTGGATAGAAGAGCTGGGGTGGCTTGCTCCTGCCTTATTTATAATTGCGTATACTTTAGCAAGCATTTTTTTCCTTCCCAGTATGGTAATGACATTCGCAGGGGGCGTTATTTTTGGCCCAATAATGGGAGTTTTTTTAAATTTATTAGGAGCCACTTTAGGTGCTGCCTTTTCTTTTTTAATTACTCGTTATTTAGCCTATGATTGGTTTAGAAAAAAACGTGGGCAAAATTTAAATAAATTAATCACTAATGTAGAGAAAAAAGGGTGGGTTTTTATTGCTTTTTTGCGCTTATTTCCGATGTTCCCTTTTAGCTTAGTTAATTATGGCTTAGGACTTACAAAAATCTCTTTTCGTCTTTATTTAGTGACGACTGTCTTATTTCTTATCCCAGTTGAAATTATCTATACTTACTTTGGCCATGCTGGCAGGCATGCTTTAAGCAATCCTGAGCAATTTTACAAAAGTGGAGGTTTTTTCTTTTTAGGATTAGCATCCGTCTTTTTAATTCTTATCACTTTAATTAAACGTAAAGAATCCAAACCAGAGATCAATCATAAAAGACAAGAAACTCAAAATATATAGCATTACCCACTAAATCCTCTTACAAGGAAATGCAATACTCAAAATGTTTCAAGATGCAATTTTTGATCTATCGCTCAAAACCTAGGTAACGCTCCTGAAGTTTTTTATACAAAATTTAATCTTAAATTGAGCACAAATTTTTCAATTTCACTTCGATCTGCCCCCTCTCGCGCGCAAGGAACTTTGATAGTATGATGATGCCTTTCGCGGGAGAGGGAATGTCACGGATAGTCATTGATGACGAGATGCGGTCTCATTTAAAAAAATTACTTCCAAAATCTAAAGGTCGTCATGATAAAAATGATCGACTATTTATGGAGGCAATATGTTGGATGCTTCGCACCGGTGCCGCATGACGTGGTGTTTGTGAGTATACTATTGGCATTAAAGTAACGCGGACATGATGGCCTCAAGGACAGAAGACGTTTCCTGGAAAACCTCATGATTCCAAAAACGCAAAACCTTAAACCCATTCGTCACTAGCCAATCCGTACGCTTAATATCGTAAATCTTATTGTCCATGTGTTGGCCACCATCAAGCTCGATAACCAATCGTTTTTCAAGGCAGACAAAGTCAGCAATATAAACGCCTATTGGAACTTGTCTCTTGAATTTAAATCCAAGTCTACCCGCTCGAAGATAATACCACAGGTGTCTTTCAGCATCGGTGCTGTTTTTTCGTAAATTGCGGGCTCGTTGTCTCAGCGTAGATTTGTCCACTTCCCTCTCCCTAACCCTCTCCCGCGAAAGGCATCATCATACTATCAAAGTTCCTTGCGCGGGAGAGGGGGCAGATCGAAGTGAAATTGAAAAATTTGTGCTCAATTTAAGATTAAATTTTGTATAAAAAACTTCAGGGACGTTACCTAGCATCTTGAAACATTTTGGGTATATTGTTTTTCTTCTTCTGCTAATAAAGTTTTTAATTGATTCACTATAGAATGATTTATAGGAATTTTTTTTTGCTCGATAGAACATACCGAATAAATATTCTGTAAAGAATTACACAAAAATACTGCCTCTGCTTGATCCATAATTTCTCTTGTTATAGATAGTTCATCATATTCAATATTTAATTGCTGACAATGATTGAGAATGCGCGAACGAGTAATCCCAGCCAAAACCCCATCACTCAAAGACGGAGTTAGGACTTTGTCATCCTGAATAAAAAAGATATTGGCACAACTTGCTTCAGTCACATAAGCCTGGTTGTTAAAAAATAAAACATCATCAGCATTTTTTTCTTTAGCTATTCTTCGTGCAAAGATAGCCTCTAAATAATTAATTGTTTTTACTTGATATATAGGATTATTTGCATCTCGCGTCCAAGGAGCTTCAATTAAATGCACCGGTTTTAAATACTGGGAAAAAGAAAAACAGTGCAGTAAAAATTGATTATCTTGCCCCTTAGCAATTAAATCACGAGCCGCTTTACCTCCTGTAAAAATTACTTTGATTCCACCATCAAGCATTCCTTCTTCCTGGATTTTTTTTAATAACATGCAATTCCAATCTTCGACTGAAAGGACAAAATCCAAACCTATATCCTGAGCAGATAGACTCATGCGATGCCAATGCAATTCAGAAAAAAGAGGAATAGATTGAGCCACTTTTATTGTCTCAAATAAACCTTCTCCAATAAAAATTCGGTCATTAGCAGCAAGAGTAAAGGCCTTAAAATTTTGAGACATATTAGTAATCTACAAAATCATCCAGCTCATCTTGTAGACGTTTTTCTTCTAAAAGATTTTCCAAGCGTCGTCGTGCATCTAAACTATCATTAACTTCACTTACATCAGTATCCACTTCTAGGTCAGTAAAATTATCATCTAAAACCAATAGTTCAGTTTCATCATCTTCAAATATATCACTCATATTATTTCTCTAACAAAAATTTGGGTATATACCTTATTTTTCTTTTTTTGACTAGTATTCTTTGTATAATTCACATCGAATCTGTTGCATCAATCCTTCTTCAACTCATAAAATAACGATAGATTCTTCATTAGACTTCTTCGGAAACTGTTATTGACCTTGTCACGCCAATAAGCAGACCTCATTAAGTATCTATAACAAAGTAGCATACGCATCATAATTG
>CAMFHA010000048.1 GCA_945952115.1 uncultured Legionella sp.
ATTAGTAGGCCTTGTGATTTGGCTTATGTCATTTATACCTCGGGAAGTACAGGAAAGCCTAAAGGGGTGATGGTCGAACATTGTAATGTGTCAAATTACGCTAAAAATGCTTCTTTATATATTGCACCATCTGTTCAATATTTTGATTTTTCTACAAGTCTAGCATTTGATTTAACTGTTACAACTACTATTGTGCCATTAGTTTTAGGAAAAACTATCGTTGTTTATAATGATAAATTAGATAATATAATGTGTTACATTGAACACTTAAAAACAAATAAAATTGAATTTGTTAAGATGACACCATCTTATCTATCAAATGCACTTTCTTTTGCCAAAAGTCCGCTTCGTCTTAAGATCTGTTTTATAGGTGGAGAGCCCGTGACTCCTGCTCAATTACAGATAATTCATCAACATTCAGAAGCCGTTTATGATGAATATGGCCCTACTGAAACAACGGTAGGCGTTTCACTAACCAAAAAAGATAAATTATTTAATCAATATATTGGTAATCTTTATTCTAATTGCACAATGTACGTATTAAATGAGCATTTAAGCCCTCTTCCAGTAGGTATTATTGGTGAACTATACGTGGGTGGATCAAGCGTTTCACGCGGATATCTAAATCAACCGAAATTAACGGAAGAACATTTTATTCCGAATCCTTTTGGAGAGGGGCATTTATATAAAACTGGAGATTTAGGACGATTTTTGTCGGGTGGGAGTTTAGAGTATCTAGGTCGAAAAGATTTTCAAGTCAAGATACGTGGTTATCGTATAGAGCTTGGAGAGATTGAGTTTGCCTTATCGAAGCATTCGAGCATTAGCCAAAACGTAGTTTTGGCGCAAGATAATAAACTTGTGGCCTATTATATAGGAGAAAAAGAAGATCATTTAGATGATTATTTAAGAAAGATTTTACCAGATTATATGATTCCTTCGACTTTTATGAGGTTGTCGACTTTTCCATTAACGATAAATGGTAAGATAGATCGCACTGCCTTACCACAGGCTGATTTTAGAGGGTTACAAAGAGAATATGTTGAGCCTAGAAATAAGATTGAATTAATGATGGTTGACATTTGGAAGTCAGTATTAAAACTAGATAGAATAGGGATAGAAGATGACTTTTTTAAGCTGGGAGGACATTCTCTGTTAGCGATGGAGCTAGTTTTTAAAATTGAAAAGATACTGAAAATCTATATTACAATTGCTGATATTTTTAATTGCAAATCAATTGTAAATTTGATTGCTCGGATTCATGAACGTGATTCTATTTATACTCATTATATTGTTAAGCCCTTAAATATACGAAATAAATCTCAAAAAGTTATTTATTTTATCCATCCAGGGTTTGGAGGGTGTGAAGTATACCAAGATTTAGCAGATAATTTGGCATCTGAATATCAATCAATAGGTATAGATGATGCTTATATGATCCATAATCCAGATGTAACCAAGATGTCGGTGTTAGCACAATATTATATTGAGCAAATTCAACTCTATAAACCTTTTTCATCGTCTGTTACTTTATGTGGCGCATCATTTGGAGGAAATATATGCTTAGAAATAGCATATCAATTAGAGCAACAAGGAATAAAAAATATAAAAATTTATTTACTTGACACCGATCTAAATCGACTTAAAACAGATTTAAATGATGAAGAAGTGCAGAAAATTCAAATGAAAGCAAAACTAGAAGTGAAGCAACGTATGCTTGAAAAACACTATATTTCCGAATACATAGATATGTACGTGAAGTCAATGGATACGATCTATGAGTTAAGAAAGAATACTGTAACGCACAGCTTATTTCATAGTGACATTGTTTTTATAAAAGCGACAAAAAAAGAAACAATAAACGAGTGTGCTGAAAAAAATCAAATAACTTGCTTGCATCAAATAAGTTTAAAACCAATTAAAATATATTATTTTAATTGTTATCATCATGAGGTTATAAAGCAAGTAGAAAAACTAAGTCAGATTTTCAAATTTGTTGAGAATGAGAAACATAAATTTGAATGTTTAAATTTGGAAAAAGAATAAGAAGAAGGACAATTTGAATGTATTTTCTTAAGTTTAATGTGATTGCAGAGCCGCTTATTAATCAATGGTATGCCTCTCTAAGACTTGTATCACCAGCAATGGCTGCAATGATTTTTGCAAATTCGCATCAAAAAATTATGATGAGTTATATTGCTTCGCCTCAAATGCATGAAATGGCTTGTCAGCATCCTGAAACGAAAGGAGGGCCATTTATCGAATATCCTATCCGCAAGACTGATGAAATAAAAAAATTATTAGAAGAAACACAGAAGCATGCTGCTGATTTTTTTATTTTTGCAGAGGATGTAAAAAAATTACATGAATTATTAAGTAAACATCCCAAAGGGATGTCACTTGAACCGTTATATGAAAAAATATCAGATACTCTGAAGGGGTTTATTGAATTATATTATGATCTTGCCAATCAGCCTCATTTTCGTTTCATTGAGGCTTTACTTTATAAGGGCTATTTCAACACAAGTAGATTACAACAGCTTGTACTTTCTTTTGCACATGAAGATCACCGATCATTTATGCTAAGCACACCTCGATTATTTGATCAAAATGATTATGTTTTATCTAAGCCTTTTAGAACAGAGGCTTATGATCTCTTATTTGCTAGCCGCACTCAAGGATTAGATGAGTCAAAGCTAGAAGAGTTATGTTTAGCATTGGATATAAAAAGCAATGATCCTCGATTTTTAAGTTTTTTTACTCAGCAATTAATAGAAAAAAAATATGAGCCACTTGCTTTCGATGAATCTGTACGAATACGTTATTTTGGACATGCCTGTGTTTTAATTGAAACACAAAAAATGAGCATTTTATTCGATCCAATTATCAGCTATGAATATATGACGGATATTCCACGGTTTACTTATCCAGATCTCCCAGAAAAAATTGATTATGTGATCTTATCTCATGCTCATGAAGATCATGTTCTTTTAGAGCATTTATTGCAATTGAGACATAAAATTGGGTCAATTGTGGTTCCAAATAATGTTTCTGGCGCCTTACAAGATCCTTCTTTAAAACTAATGTTGCAGGATGTGGGCTTTCAATCAATTATCAGTTTATCTGAATTTGAAAAAATTAATATTTTAGATGGCTTTATTCAAGGGCTGCCTTTTTTAGGGGAGCATGCTGATTTATTTATTCAAAGTAAATTAGCCTACTTAGTAGAAATTGAAGGTATAAAAATTGGTTTTATGGTGGATTCTAATAATGTAGAATCAAAAATTTATGAAAAAGCTCATCAAGTAGTCGGTGATATTGACATTTTATTTATTGGGATGGAATGCAAAGGCGCACCTCTGTCATGGCTTTATGGGCCTCTTATGTTGACTAATATTACAAGAGAAATGGATCAAAGCAGACGTTTGGATGGTTCAAATTTTGAAAAAGCAAAAAAAATAGTTGATATATTTCATTGTAAGCAAGTATATATTTACGCTATGGGACAAGAACCATGGCTAAATTATATTTCGGGTATTCATTATACACCTGAATCATTACCGATTATTGAATCAGATAAATTAATTCAATATTGTCAAACGAAGCAGGTACATGCTGAAAGATTATTTGGAACTCATACCATTTATTTGTGATCGTGCATCCACTCTTCTAGTCTAAATAAGCTCAGCTTGAGGGTTGAGCTTATTTAGACTAGAAGAGTGGATGAGCTCGTTACGAAAAATTATATCGTAATCCAAATAGAATTGTACTCAGAGATGGGCTTTGTAGATTAGATGTGCCAGAAGATATAACTGCTGATGGAGTTGCCCTTTGCGTAATTGATCCACCAATACCGTCCTGGCCAAATGCATACATATATGCTACATTAACATCTAAGTTTTTATAAACATTGTATAAAAGGCCTACTTTTAATTCAGGTAAAATTTGAGTTGTATTAGAGTAAGCGGTAGCAGTTCCTTCATATACGCCTCCTGAAACTAGCAATGAGTTGTCAGAGACAGACTTCTGGCGACTATTTAGCGCTAAAAATCCTATATCACCAAAAACACGCAGCATAGGGGAATAATGATAAACCATACCACCTAGAAGATCATAACCCTCGTAATGTTGTCGGATGTAGGTTTGCAATTCACTGATTGCCATTTTTTGCTCCCCATAATAACCGCCGCCAAATTCAACGTTAAAACTAAATAAGTTATTATAAGGTTTATTCGCCCCTATTGAGAGTCGGCCTCCCCAACCATTTTTAGTATTTACAGAAACAGAAGAGTTATTTGCTACAGAAAAAGTAGCGGGCCAAGTATATGAAGCGTCTAGGCCAATATAAGGCACGGAAGAAGTATCTTTGGTTATTTCTCCCATTGTTCCTGAGAAAACGGCAGTGGATACACATAAAAGAGCAGTTGTTTTTAAAATTGTATACATAACAAATCCTTATGATGTAAATAGAATTAAATGGAGATAAGCGATCTCTACTACGATAATAATTAATTTAAGTTATCTGGTCAAATTTTTTAATCTAAATTCGGTAATTGGATCTTAGAGAAAGAAACTAAACGATTTGATTCTCGTCTCTTATGTACATGAATTGTCAACATTGATGAGCTCAACGAGAGTTATATGAACAATTGAAAATATACGTTAATCAAGTCGATTATAGCTAAGTCCTTATAAAATAGTTATAATTATTGATTTATGACTTATTCAATAGATTTTAGAAGGCATGTATTAAAGATAAAAGCAGAAGAAGGATTAAGTTTTTCGGCCACTTCCAAGCGATTTAAGATAGGGAAAAATACACTATTTTTATGGAGTAAACATATCACCCCGCAGCTCAAACGTAATAAGCCGGCTACAAAGGTTGATATGGACGCATTGAAAGAGGATATTAATCGATATCCTGATGCCTATCATTATGAACGAGCCTCCCGCCTACAAGTGAGTAAAACCGGGATTTATTGGGCAATGAAACGACTGGGCGTTAGCTATAAAAAAAACGCTGATTCATCCGAAAGCCGACGTCGAATTGCGCTTGTTGTTTAAAGAAAAAATAAATCATTATCAAGCAGAAGGTATGCCATTGGTTTATCTTGATGAAAGTGGCTTTGTACATGACATGCCTCGCTTGCGTGGTTATGCACCTGTTGGACAGCGCTGCTATGGAGTTCATGATTGGAAAGCCTATGGCCGAACTAATGCAATCGGTGCCCTCATAGGCTCGCGCCTTATCACAGTTAGTCTTTTTCAAACGAACATTGATGCGCTTATTTTCAAAAGCTGGTTACTACAAGATTTGCTGCCTAAACTGCCTGCTCAATCTATTATTGTCATGGATAATGCTGCTTTTCATAAAACATCGGAGATTAAAAGTATTATTGAAGAAGCTGGCCATATATTGGAGTATCTGCCTCCTTATTCCCCCGATCTAAATCCAATTGAGAAAAAATGGGCCCACGCTAAAGCGATTAGACGATCCTTTCAATGCAATATCGATGATTTATTTCAGCACCATTCAATGTAACTATTTTATAAGGACTTAGCTATATTATGAGAAAAAAATTAGCAATCATGCTAATACTAATCCTGGTTATATAACGATTCAAGAAATAGAAGGTATTGGTTCAATAACAACATCAGCGAGGCTAATGCATTTAAAAATGGTCGTGAAGTCTGAGCGTGGTGCAACGACATTCTAGTGGCAATAATGTTAATTTAGGAGGTATTAGCATGTAAAGTGGATTTACTTTAATGCGGAATGCTTTTACAAACCATTTGACAATGGAACAAACAAATAGTTTTGTTATCAAACAAATAGTTTTCTTATATAGAGTTAAATTAATCAAACTCATCCGGTGACACTCCATAAATCGAGCAAGTTAAAGCTTTATTTGATTTTTTATCCCAGTCAGGATTTTTCAGTACTTCCATTGCATTTTCATAACCGGTTTTCATTCGATAAGTTACTGCTGAACGGATAAAATTATAATCCTTAAATGAATGGGCAAAAGATGTTCCGCGATAAATAATATGTACTACGCTAAAATGTTTACTATGACCTAATTCCAAGATCTCTTTCACCCTAGGATCTTTTTTGGCTTCTGGGCTTAGCTTTTCACCTAAAAAACTAATGGCCGTCTGTAAATTTTGTCGGCTGGTATATACATTGGTTAGTCGGCGAGAATGGCTTGCATAGCGAATATCTTTCTGTCTTTCTTCTAACTCATCCATCGTTTGGGGTAACGGGCCTTTAAGGCTAAAACAATCTACTACAAAACATAAAGTATCTAATTGTGGTAAAGCATCTAATACGGTAACTATAGGTGTATTGGCATAGATGCCTCCATCCCAATAATAATCATCTCCTATTTTAACAGCGGGAAAACCAGGAGGTAGAGCGCCACTTGCCATAACGTGTTCTGGAGTAATTGTTATATATTGATTATTAAAAAACTCCATTTCACCGGTTATTACATTAACCGCACCTAAGCAGAGGGTGGTTTTTTTATCATTTATACGTTCAAAATCGATTAGGCGTTCTAAAGTCTTTTTAAGATAAGATGAATCGTAATAACTGAGTTTATCAGGTGTATTATGAGTCAGAGGTGTAGGAGGAACAGTTCGAGGTTTAAAAAAACCATCTAAACCATAAAAAAGCGCATGCAATGCACCCATTTGATTATGTAGATGATGTAATGTGTTAGATACTTTATCACTATATAAATTATCACCCCACATTTGGGGTACAATGGTATCCCAAAACTCCATTAATTTATCAATTTGTTTGTTTCTAGGGTTTCCTGCAATAATTGAGCAGTTGATAGCGCCAATGGAAACGCCCGAGAAAAAATTAGGGTGATAACCTTTTTCATGCATGGCACAAAATGCACCGACCTGATAAGCGCCTAATGCTCCACCGCCTTGAAAAACGCAAGCAATTCGTTCATAAGTTTGCTTCGTATTTTTTATGCAGGCAGCTGGCTTATTAATTCTGCATATAGGGGTTTTGTGATGCTTGAATTCTTTTTTAGTTTTCTTATCCATAGTTGCATAGCTCCACAGTCCTTCCTTTATTAAAGTATAATCAATAATTGCAAAAAAATTTTTTTATACTGATGAATGAATACCCAAAGTACTCAAAGGCTTTTTACAGCATGATCGTCATAGGCTCTTTGAGCGAATTCTCTAAAGAATATGTCTTTCATATCCCGAATAAAGAGAGTACTAATTTCTGTTTCTCTGGTAGATTCCGATGTTAAATCGCTTAATTGCCGATTCATGCTCATATCACCAATCATATTTACCTACATAGTTTGAATGCTTGTAAGTTCTTCTGGTTTTAACTCCATCTGTTTGGCATATACTTTTTTTCGTGGATGCATGGCATTAGCTCGGCATTTATATTCTTTTTTATAAAGTATAAGTTAATTTAAATAAGTTACATTTTAATCAACTAGAGCCAATTAAATTCATATATTTGATTGCTTATTGATAAATGCTTATCCATAATAAATTTAAAAACAAAAAATCTAGAAATAGCATTAGAAATGATAGGGAAAAATAAAATGCTCGTCTAAAAGAATAATTAAATACAAATTTGGTTCGTATGAGGGATTTTTAGCGGTAGCTCACTTATATAGTCAAATAAAATATTTGAGGAGCAGATATGTTTTTGCTTAGCCTTTTAAAAAATCTAAAGCGGCGTTTTAATCATCTACGTTACGATAGGCAAGAGTCAGTTGCTGAGTTAAGGGCACGCCATATACAAGGACTCTATCAACAGCTTCAATTAGATCAAACTGCGATTTATTGCTCGAAAGAGGAACTAGAAGCAATCAAAAACAAACGATTACGCGCCCTCTTATTGTATGCAAAATCAAAATCACCATGGTATAAAAAAACCTTAGCAAAAATTGATATAGAATATTTCACGCAAGAGCGATTAAATGAACTTCCTATTATAAATAAAGCTATTTTGATGGAGCATTGGGATGAAATTGTCACTAATCCCAAGCTTTCATTAGCTTTAGTTGAAAAACATTTGAGCAAAAAAAGCGATAGGCTCGATAATTTATACCTATTTTCTCGTTATCATGTTTCATCAACTGGAGGAAGTAGTGGAAAGCGTGGAATATTCATCCATGATTGGGATGAATATATTATGCTTTGCGCATCATTTTTACGCTATCCTCGCTATAATTATGAGTGTACACAGCTAGTATTAGAGCAATTAAATGGAAAACCCACTATTGTAAGTTTGTTTGTAACCAACACCGCAGTATTTGCGTACTCTTTCTCAATGACCTTTAGGCTTTTGGAGGATAACTTATATTTTTTACCTATGGCTGTGACTCCATTAAACTTGGTGATTACCCGTCTTAATCAATTGATGCCGGATATCATTTCGGGCTCTCCTTCCTATGTGCATAAAATATGTCAGTTAGTGCAAAAAAGACAAATTAAAATTGAGCCTAAAATTATCTTTGTATGCGCAGAGCCTTTATTTGAAGAAACTGAAGCGTTAATTAAAGAAACTTGGCCCAAAATACATCTTTTTAATGCTTTTGGTTGCATGGAAGGAATAACCGGTATTCCCTGCCGTGCTAACTCAAATGAATTGCATTTAAATGAGGACTTCTGCATTGTCGAGCCACTGAATGAACAATCTCAGCTTGTTGATAAAGGGGTAATGGCTTCGAAAGTTTATTTGACTAATTTGTATAATTATACTTTGCCTCTGATTCGCTATGAAAATGCTGATGATATTTTGTTTTTAGATAAAAATTGTACTTGTGGAAGTCCGCATCAATTGATTCTGGCTCCTCGCGGAAGACCAGGATGTGATTTTAATTATCCAGGAAATATTTTCGTTCACCATTCTCTTTTTTTAGGCCCTTTGTTGCTGGAAAAAAATATTCAAGAATATCAAGTTGAACAAACAATGATGGGAGCGAATATTAAAATAGTATCCACAGGTTATATAGATAAACAAAAATTGCAAAAAACTATATGCTCACGCTTAGCCAAGGTGGGTCTTTTTGATGCACAAATAAATATTATTGAAGTACCTAAAATTACCTATTTATTTTCAGGTAAGTTAAATCGTTTTATGCCATTAAAAGACAATGCTCGATGAGTGTGCACCCCAACCGTAATGTTTCGCCTATTGGAATTCCTTTAAAATATAGGACTCTTGGGATAGTATTTTCTGATAGCCTCTACCATCGAGCTAATGAAAATTCTAAAATGTGCCTACCTACAGTTGTTTTAAATGAATTTTTTAGCTTGAGATCGCATTTAGCTGATAATATTTCATATTCTTCTAGAGTACGTTCTGCGCCATTCAGTAAAACCATAAAATTAAGATCCATCCAATTTCCAACATTATTGTGATTAGTATCATTCAACAAATTTTCAATAATCAGTAATCTTTTTTGTACGGGGTGAGCTTTATTTCCTTTTTGTGATAACATCGCATCTCTTGTTTTTTCAAGTATCTTTATCGCATCACACTCTTCCCAGTTATGAATGACGTTTTTCATGGTATATAGATCGGCGACATCGGGAATTTCATTAAAAAAATCACCTTGTATATGAGTGAGTCTTCCCCTATATATATTTTCGTTCTCTGGTGGAAAATCAAATAAATCAAACATATATCCGTGTAAATTAGGATTTTTATCTAATATAGCTTTGATAAAACCACCCTCACCACTACCTACATCTAATACATGCGAAAATCTAGAAAAATCATAATCATTTACAATAGGAACATTTTCATTTCGTGATATAGAAGTCATTGCTTTATGAATTGTATTTAATTGTTGAGGCTTATCTTTCAAATATTTAAATGAACCTCGTTGCTTATAGGTTGCGGAAAATTCGTCCTTCATCCCATATTTCAATATATTTAATAAGTTACCCCAAGGTTGGTAGCGATAGTCAGCACCATTTAATCTGGCTTCTTCACGTTTGCTATTTGGATGAGTGGAACTCAATAATTTGCCTTTGTCTAAAAGATGATATAAGCCTGTTTGGGCATTATAGAAAACAAAACCTAAACTGAGAGTACATCGCAGATATCGTTTCAGATAGTCGCTATGCACGGTTAAAATCTCAGCTAATTGGCTTATATCTTTTGGGCCGGTAACTAGTACATCGGCAATGCCTAACTCAGCGAAAACATAAACTATCTGAGTGCCCCAGTTTCCATAAATTAAAGTCGTAATTTCAGCCAAATTAGTTTGCAATTCATCCTTGGGGGTCACTTAATTGCCTCCTAAGCAAAATAAATATGAATATTCTCATCTTAAGATCACTAAACCATTGAATTCATAATAAGCTCAATAGCTTTGCTTTATCGATTTTTCCATTCTCTTTTATAGGTAATTCATTTAGCCAAACATAGTGATCGGGAACCATATAATCTAAAATTCTGGCTTTTAAAAATGATTTAAGTTGGTTATTGCTTAGTTTTATTTGTTTGTTTTTAGCAATTAGGAATGCAATAAGCCTCTGATCAAGTCCATCTATTTTCTCGCTAATAACGGCAGCATTTGCAATGTCAGGATGCTCTAAAAGTTGGAACTGTATTTCTCCTAATTCAATACGCAATCCATGCAGTTTTACTTGGTCATCTTTGCGATTTAAAAAGACTAACTCCTGCTCTTGATTCCAATATACTATATCTCCTGTACGATACATTTTTTCGCCAGGAAGATAGGGGTTGTCGATGAATGAGGTTTTGGTAAGTTCTGGATTATTTAAATAGCCTTTGGCCAAGCCCATTCCTGAAATAAAAAGCTCTCCAGGCCCAGAACCAGTTTGATTGAGCTTATCATCTAATACAAAAAATTGGGCATTTTTAATCGGTTTTCCAATTGGAATTGTGCGATAGGATTTTTGTTTCTCACAAATAAAATAAGAGGAATCTATTGTGGCCTCTGTAGGGCCGTATAAATTAATTAATAATGTTTTTTGATCATAAAATAATTGATTAAATAGATTAACGCTGTGCGCATCGAGTACTTCACCCCCTCCAAATACGTATTTTAATGAACTTAAACGCTGCATGGAGAAATTTTCTTTTATATAACTTAGAAAAATTCGTAATACTGAAGGCACCATCTGAATAACTGTTATTTGATATTTCTCAATCATCTGAATAAACAGCTTAATATCATGTTCTTTTTTGGGTGGCAAAATAACTACGCTTGCGCCTGTAACGGCCCACCAGCAAATCTCCCAGACTGAAATATCAAAGCATGGATATGTTTTATGAAATAGAACATCTTTACTTTGTAGTGGAAATATGTCTTGCATCCATATAATGCGATTAATCAATGCTTGAAGTGTAATCATCACCCCTTTAGGTTTACCTGTAGTTCCAGAGGTGTACATTACATATGCTAAATCCTCTTTGCCTATAGAATAAAGCAAATTATCATCTGCTTCATGACTAACATTTTCACGAATACTAAGTATTTGTAAATCAGGTTTATCGTATAACTGCGATACAGTTGGTATTAATGAATGATTATCAACAATAAGAAATTTTATTTGCCCATCCTTTAGGATGGTACGGTTTCTTAGCTCAGGAGCATGTGGATCTAATGGTAGATAGGCGCCTCCAGCCTTAAATACAGCAAAGATTGCAACAATCATTTCATAAGAGCGCTTCAATTGAATGCCAACAATGCCATTTTCGCACAGTCCTTGTTTTTGTAAAAAACGAGCGTATTGATTCACTTTTTTATTCAATTCAGAGTACGTAATATAATTTTCGTCAAGATAAACAGCTATATTTTCTGGGTGCCGCGCTACTTGTTCTTCGAATAAGGAGCAAATCGTTGGGTGTTGTTCATTAGATTTCATCATAGAAAAACTCCGTTATTAATTGGAACAAAGTGTAGCAATAAGAATTTCGTGCATTTGGGAGGTTCCTTCAATCACCTCCATTACTTTAGCATCTCTATAATATCGCTCTACGAAACAAGACGGATTAAAGCCAGCAGCTCCAAATAGCTGTAAGGCGTGATTAGATACAAATACAGCCATTTTTGAAGCAAAATATTTTGCTACTAGTGTATCAGCAATATAATCTGGATCTTTTTGTTGCCGTAATACGCCCGCATGAAAACATAATTCGCGTGCTGCTTTAACTTGCACAATCATTTCAGTCATCATTTTTTGAATTAACTGATGTTTATCTAGCGTATTGGCAAACTGCGTTCTTTCTTGGGCGTAATTGCGGGCGGCATCCAAACAGGCTTGTCCTAAACCAACACAATCATATGCAGTAGTATAGCGCCCTTCATCTAAAGCAATTTGAGTAACATGTGTTAATCCTTGGCCGATCTTGCTTAATAGATTTGCTTTAGGGATGTGGCAATCAGCAAACAAAATTTCTGCCAACATATTGGAGCGTAATCCTAAAAAATTAGTTATAGGTATAACACTTAAGCCTGGCGTATTTTTTTCAATTAAAACTGTAGTGGGTTTGCCATGGTAATTTACTAGAACTAAAAATAAATCAGCTATCTGTCCCAGGGTAATGTATTTTTTATGTCCCTTTAAAATAAAGGTATTCTCTTTTTCTACTAATTGAGTTTCAACATGTTGCAAATCGCTACCAATATTTGGCTCTGTGAATGCAATTGCAGGTATAGTTTTTCCCGATGCAATTCGCGGTAACCAGGTTTGCTTTTGCTCTTCTGAACCAAATTGTATGAGTGCCTTATTGACCATGCCAATTACGGTGAGCGTGTTTGCTATGGAACAAAGCTCTTTAGCAAAGGATTCATGCATGAGCCCAATGGTTAATTCATCCCACTCTTGTCCGCCATATTGTTTGGGAATGGATGCGCCTAAAAAACCATTTTGTGCTAATAGTATGAAAAAATCACGAGGGATGTATTGGTCTTTATCAAAAACAGGAGCATGAACTCGAACCTTCTGCTCTATGAATTGATTAAACAATCTCTGTTTTTCTAAGTGCTCCGGTTGGTAACTGGCATTATTCATACTGATAAAATCCCTTTTTGGTTTTTTGCCCGAGAAGGCCGGCATCAACCATATTTTTTAATAACCAGCAGGGACGATATTTTGAATCGCCAAGCTCTGAATATAATGTTTCTAAAGAATAGAGAACCGTATCCAAGCCAATTAAATCTGCAGTATGTAATGGTCCCATTTTGTGTCCAAAACATTGCTTAAATAGAATGTCGATGTCTTCCGTTGATGCAATGTTTTCTTGGATCATAAAAATGGCTTCATTGATAAAAATCATCATTGCACGGTTACTTACAAAACCTATAGAGTCCTTCACGACAATCATTTTTCTTTGCACTTGTTCTAATAACGATCTAGTGTATTCTATTGTTGCTTTGTTCGTGTGATAGCCTTTAATTACTTCAACCATAGGCATCATTGGTGCAGGGTTCATGAAATGCAGCCCTATGACGCGTTGAGGATGTTTAACAAGAGAGGCTATTTTCGTAATGGAAATGGACGAGGTGTTAACACCAAAAATACACGATGAGTTGCACTGCTCATTTAATAGGCGATATACGTTTTTTTTAAGTTCCCAATTTTCAGTGATATTCTCAATAACACAGTCTGAGTGTTGTAGAACCTCTGTTTGTGTCGTAAAAACAATAAGTTCTAATATTGATTTAGTAGTTTGTTGTAAAGGTAATTTTTTCGTTATTGCAAGATAATGTAAGTTATGAGTTATAGAGTCTTTGGCTTTGTCTAATTGCGATTGAAGCGTATCGATTAATGTGACATTAAACCCATATTGTGCAAACAGCTGAGCTACACCAGAACCCATTATTCCAGCACCAATGATAGTAAGTCTTTTGCTTTGCATGTCTATGTTCCTAATGTATCCCCTTCGTGAATGAAGTTGTTTTTTTAGTTGGTTCACTCCACTGTTTTTCCATGATTATAGCTTATTAAAAATAAATTGTGCGATGGCATCAATACTTGTTAGCTGTTTTGGATCAAATTCACCAACATCAAGGTCAATTTTGTATTTCTTTTCTATAAGAACTAATAATTGAATGAAAAATAAAGAGTTTATTGCACCTGTTTCGAAAATATCATCAGAATAATTTATATTTTTAATTTTAAATGAATTTGCTAAAAATAGTTTTATATCTTCTTTAATTTGCTGAATATCCATTATTTTTATTCTATTAGGAAACATAGGCTATTCTTATCATAAAGCATTGAGGTTAATCAAATATGTCCAAAAATTTACAGAAATATGCTCTAGTCGCTATGGCCATTAAACTGCCTGGTGCCAATGATTTGACACAATTTTGGGATATCCTTCGAACTGGAAAAGAGACAATCAGTTCTTTTTCTACGGAGCAGTCAATAAATGCAGGCAGCGCAGAATCATTTGTTACTTCTAAATTTTATCGACCTTATCGAGGAGTCCTGGAGCATTTAGACGACTGTAATTTTTCTCCCATTAAACAGAATTCAAACGATTTAAAAAAATTAAGTATCCAAGGAAAAGTTATTTCTTATTTAACACGTCAAGCTTTATCCAGCATGATAGGTAACAACACTGATCTTATAAAAAATACTGCTGTTTATATTGGCATGTATAATCACCAACTTTCTCATGAGGCAGCATGTGAGATGCTTCAACCCCTTAATACAAGCAAAATAATAGAAAATTATTATTTAAAAACCATTGCACCTTATATTTCTTATGAATATGGATTTGAAGGAGCCGCAATTGATTTATATACGGCTTGTTCTTCTTCAGCGGTCGCAGTGATCCAGGCATGCCAAGAACTTAGTTTACATCAATGTGATATGGCAATTGCAGGAGGTGTCTCCATTCATTTTCCACAAGAAATTGGTTATATTTTTGAAAAAGATGGAATCTTATCTGAAGATGGTCATTGTCGGCCCTTTGACAGTGAATCAACCGGGACTGTCATGTCAAATGGGGCCGGGGTAATTGTTCTAAAACGCTATGAAGACGCCGTTGCCAATAATGATTTAATTCATGCAGTTATCACAGGTTATGGCATAAATAATGATAGTAATTTAAAAGCTAGATTTATAGAGCCGGGAGTTAGTGGCCAATATTTATGTATACGCTCAGCTTGGGCGCGTGCAGGTATTCAGGTAAATGATATAGATTATATTGAAGCACATGGTACGGCAACTTCGGTAGGCGATGCCGTAGAAATGCTTGCACTACAAAAAGCATTCAAATCATTGAATAGGGAAGCTTCATGCCCTGTGGGTTCTGTAAAAAGCAATATTGGCCATACCTTTATGGCATCAGGGCTTGCTTCAATTATTAAAACAAGCTTAATGCTCCAACATCAAGCAATTGTTCCATCAATCAATTTTCAAACACTAAATCCTAATATTTTTTTGGGCGATGTTCCTCTGTATATTCCTACTTCTTATCAAAAATTTCCTGAAACCAAGAAGCATTACACTGCTGCTGTTTCTAATTTTGGTTTAGGAGGAACTAATACTCATATTGTATTGCAAAGCGCTTTCTAAAGGAGCGATTGCTATTTCAGTTAACTTGGAACGATAATATCTCTAATTGAGATCATTAATTTTATATTTAGAAGAATTGATCTCTGAACGCACTTTATGTAGCTGTCCTTAAATTAACTTGAGTAGATTATGCTTTTATTCTTTGTTTTTAATGTAATTAGGTTCACAAGTGATCCACAGGGTTATCCACAGCCTAGCCCTTGTTGATTTTATTAAAAATCAATTAAAATCAATTGGTTAATTTTTATGGGCAAAAAAGAATTTTTATAAAAAAAGAGTTATTCACATTCTGTGAGTAAAGCAATAAAGACAGCTTAATTTTAAGCACCTGAATAATCTGTTAAAATAGTGGAATAAACATCAATTTAAAAAATTAGCGAAGGCATCAATGACTCAAGCAATAGAACGACAGGCGCTGACTGAATTTACGGAAAAAGCCTATTTAGATTACTCAATGTATGTAATTTTAGATAGAGCTTTACCTCACATTGCAGATGGGCTGAAACCCGTTCAGCGGCGAATTATTTATGCAATGTCTGAGCTAGGTTTGAAAATCACTGCAAAGTATAAAAAATCAGCTCGCACAGTAGGGGATGTATTAGGTAAATTTCATCCTCACGGCGATAGCGCTTGTTATGAGGCGATGGTTTTAATGGCTCAACCTTTTTCTTATCGCTATCCTTTTGTTGATGGTCAAGGGAACTGGGGCTCACCTGATGATCCTAAATCGTTTGCGGCGATGCGTTATACAGAGGCTCGTTTATCAGCCTATGCTGAAGTGTTATTAAGCGAGCTTTTACAAGGAACCGTAGATTGGGTAGATAATTTTGATGGAACCTTACAAGAGCCTGCCTTACTTCCTGCACGGCTACCCAATATTTTATTAAATGGTGCTACGGGAATTGCGGTTGGAATGGCCTCGGATATTCTTCCTCATAATTTAAAAGAAGTAGCCAATGCCTGTATTCATTTGTTAGATCATCCTCATGCTGATTTAGCTGCTTTACGTGAACATATTCAAGGTCCAGATTTTCCAACGCATGCTGAAATTATAACGCCTAAAGAGGCCATAACTACTCTGTATGAAACGGGTAATGGCTCGATTAAAATGAGGGCTATTTATCAGCAAGAAAAACATCATATTGTGATCACTGCCTTACCTTATCAAGTGTCTGGCGCACGTGTTGTAGAACAAATAGCCTTACAAATGCAACAGAAGAAATTACCCATGGTTGAGGATTTGAGAGATGAATCTGATCATGAACACCCTACGCGTTTGGTTATTATTCCTCGTTCCAATCGAATTGATATTGAAGGTCTAATGTCCCATTTATTTGCTACAACTGATTTAGAGCGTAGTTATCGAGTCAATTTTAACATGATTGGTCTTGATGGTCGGCCTAAAGTTAAAGGCCTAGTAGCTATTTTAACAGAATGGTTAAGTTATCGTATTGCAACGGTAACTAAACGTTTACGTTTTAGATTAGAAAAAGTATTAGAGCGCATTCATGTGTTAGAAGGTCTTCTTATTGCTTATTTAAACATTGATGAAGTCATTGCTATTATTCGCGAACATGAATACCCCAAACAAGGCTTAATAACTCGTTTTAATCTTACTGAACGACAAGCCGAAGCTATTTTAGAAATGAAATTGCGTCATTTGGCCAAATTAGAGGAAATTAGGCTACGTGGTGAATTAGATGAGTTAAGTGCAGAACGAGATTATTTACAGAATACTTTATCTAATGAGTCTCTATTAAAAAATTTGGTTAAAGAAGAAATCATTAATGATCGTGATAGTTTTGGAGATGAGCGTCGTTCTCCTATTATTGCGCGTCAAGAGTCTCAAGCATTAAAAGAAACAGATATCCTACCTAATGAGCCTATTACTGTAGTTTTATCTAAAAATGGTTGGGTTCGAGCAGCCAAAGGACATGAACTTAACGGTAGAGAGTTAGCTTATAAAGCTGGTGATGAATTTAAAGCACAAGCCATAGCCCGTTCCAATCAACAAATATTGTTTTTTGATAGCGAAGGTAAGGTATATAATTTACCAGGTCATTCTTTGCCTTCTGCCCGGGGACAAGGCGAACCATTAACCGGAAAATTAAACCCTGCTGAAGGACATTTATTTGACGCTATTGTTGGTGGTGAGCCAGATCAAAAGGTATTACTTGCTTGTGATGCAGGCTATGGTTTTATTGCTAAAATTAGTGATTTATATGTAAAAAACCGTAATGGTAAAGCCTGTATTAAGTTATTAAAAAATAGTTGCATTCTTCCTCCGCGCCTTATCCCTGAGGGCGATGATCTTTTAGTTGCATGTGCTACCAATGTAGGGCGTTTATTGCTTTTTCCCTTGCAACAATTACCTGAGTTATCTCGAGGTAAAGGAAATAAATTAATTAATATTCCTGCCACTAAATCAGTTTCTCGTGAAGAATATATTGTAGATGTTGCAGTGTTAAAGGCTAATGGAGTTCTTACCGTTCATGCAGGAAAACGTCATTTTTCATTAAAAGGAGCAGATTTAATTCATTATCAAGGAGAACGTGGCCGTAGAGGAAATTCTTTACCTAGAGGTTTGCAAAATGTAACCCATCTTATTAGCACTTAATTTAGTACTATTAATGTATCATTTTTTTATACTAAGTTGTTTAATTTTCTTTATTGCTAATAAAAATTTCTTAATTTTTATGATATAGCACTTTATTTATCCAGACAGACGCAAAAGAAATCCTGTTTAGACGGTTTTAGAGCAATTTTTCTCTTGAACTTCTTTATTATTTCTGCTTAATATGGTTGTATACAATGAGAACCAAGGGATTGCATCACTATGGGGATACCTAAGAAGGCGCTTAGGAAAAGTCAATTAATACCGTTAGTTGTAGATTCTGCGGTTAGCGATGGCTCACACCAAATTACTCGAGTTGAATTTGAGGAAAACGAAGTCAGAAAAAAAGGCTTCTATAAGATCATTGATCCTCAGCAAAATTATCCTGAATTATTAGCTTTGATGAGTGTTGCTACCTCAGCATTTAAACGTTCGTTTCAAGGAAACAATGCAGCAGAAGAACGTTTAGTTTTTGATGAAAACGATAAGTTAGTGGGGACGCTATCTATTGCGATTGAAGGATTTATACCTTTACATTTCGCTTACGAAAGGCCGCCTAGTGAATTACAGGTCAAAGAACTTGTTATCCCAAGTACTAGAACTTTAATTGAAAAAAATTTTGTTGAAATATTGTTTGGGCGTTATTTTCTTGATGATGATGATTCGCATCCTCATAATCTTGGTTTTGCAGGAGATCGCGCGGTTGATATTGATTATGATATGTTTTGGTATTGGTTTACCATTTACATGAAAGGATCCAGGCCAGTTATCGGCATTCCTAAAAAGCGAATTAATTTAACTCAAAGCGATTGGGAAAGTTTTCCACGCATAAAAGATGCTAAACTTTATCACTGGCCAACTTATGCGCGTCCAGGTCAAGAAACCCTGCTGAATGGCACGGGAGTTCCAGAAAGCGTCTTTCAAAATATTTTGCCAAAATCTTATGCAGATTCTGTGCAATTTCAACAACTAGCAAATAGTGTTGAGGCTCAAGAGCAAAAATTAGCAGCCGCGTTAAAAATTTTAATTACTTATCAACCAGAAATGATGCGAGCACGTTTAACTGAATTTTTTGGCTCAATGCCTTTAAATTATACTTCTTTATCTGAACTAAGAACTCAATACGAAACAGAATTTCCCCGCCTTTGCAATCCAGAGACTAATGTGAAGCCTTTTGTTGATTTTATGATGAATCTATACCAAGAGCATTATGATAGTTTATATAGAGTAGTTATTTTTTATATGGGGTGTGAGAATAATGGCTATGGTGTTCCCTTGCCTGCAACCTATAAAGCCTTATATAACAAGCCTTCCTTTTTTCAAAAAATTATGGCTTGGGCTGATAATCAAAATAAGACTATTTATGGTGATGCAGAGCTTTCTACACAATTTAATTTAAAAAATATGCAAAAGAGGTATCATCAAATTTGGCGAGATGCTTTTGCTCCCAGTTTGAAAAACTTATTACAAGATGCTTTTCGTTTAACGAATGAATTAATTAAAAAAGCTACTCCAATTACTGTTGATCCGTCTCCTATTCTTCTTACTCCGCCTTTAGGTAAAATCACTACTGATGAATCATTAACTAATGCATGGCAGTTATTTGGTACATTGCAATCTTTTTCTAAAGAAGAAATTAGTATTAGGTCAGAGCATTCTTTAGGTACTGATAGTAAGCTACGTGAGGCACTGTTGCTTTTAGTAGATTTTACTAATGAATTTTATGCTATTACCAAAACTTACTATGAAAAGAGTTGTGCCTCATTAACCGAGCAAGATAATTTAGATTTCGTCCAGGCTATCGATAATCTATACTACAAGTATTTGAGTATTCGTCAAAGTTTAGCAAATACAACGGAATATGCTAATTCCTTTAATTCTATTGCTTCAAGTTTAAAGCAATTCGCTGAACAAGCTAATTTTACAGTACATTTAACTACTACAGATGAGCAAATAAAAGGAACAATAAATAATGTAGTTAATAAAGATTTATTATCACATACTGATCCTAGCATTATCGCTGAGTTTAATGATTCTTTATTTGTATGGGCAAAAAATGTAAAACCAGACGATTTGGCTTATTTTATTAATGACATTATTGATACTCACTATGCTCCTTATCTAGAAATACTTTCATCCAGAACTCGTTCTAGTCCTGTTAAGGATTATTTAAGGTTAAGTAAGAATGAGCGGGGCGATAATCGCTTGGCTTATATATTAAGCTCTGGTAAAGAAAATACTGCACTCAATGCCTTGTTAATTGAACATTTAACACGAAGAATTCATGGGATGCATCCTAGTATTATTAGAGCCATTAAGTCAGGAGATTTTCATACTGATATAGAGAGCTTTGCAAAAGCAGCAAAAGATTTTGCTATGGATGATTCTCGATTTACGCATTTTAATCATAAAAATGGAAAAATTTTATTTTATAATGCCTTATATCATTGGGTTGATGGGTTAAAGTCTGATATGTTTTTACATATTGTTAATTCATCATTGAACGAATACGAAAATGGAAAATGGTGGGGTTCAAGAAAAATCGAAGTACATGGGTATTTAAATACTTACAATAACGCTCAAGCTCTAGCAATGATTTTTATTAATGGAGAGGATACGTCGAGTTTAAGCAAAATATTATTTCAAAAAATCATTAATTTGATTCAGAAAGAAGTGCAAAAAAATCCTGTAAAACGAGAGGATCTTGGTTATAAATTAATAACACAATACTCAATAAAGTCAGAGGATTTAGATTTAAAAGAGCTGAAAGAGTATTCTCATGGGCCGTCACTTGGCAGGGCACCCGCTGCTTCAGTCCGTACAGCGTTTGCAGTATGAGAGAGGCAACCATGAAAAACCCTTAATTTTGAGGGGGCCTAAGGCCTGAGAGTATTAATTAAGGGCACTTTAGGTTATGATTTCTCGTTTTAATCTTGAGTAACTTTTATATGCCCTATGATGTTTTAAAAACAATCCCTCAATACTTACTCCCCAAAAAGGGTTTAACTACTTTGGCTGGTTGTTTAGCTGAAGTTAAAAATACACATATTAAAAATCATTTAATAACACGGTTTATAAAAAAATATCAGGTCAATATGAGCGAGGCTCTAGTTGAAGATCCTAAAGCTTATGCATGCTTTAATGATTTTTTTATTCGACAGCTAAAACCTGAATGTCGTCCATTAGCAGAAGCAGATATTATTTCTCCAGTAGATGGCGCTGTCAGTGAGTTAGGCTCTATTGTGGCTGGGCAATTAATTCAGGCTAAAGGTAAAAATTACACAGTGGAAGAACTTCTTAATTGCAATGAAGAAACAGCTAAGCAATTCACACAAGGCCAATTTGCTACTTTTTATTTATCGCCAAAAGATTATCATCGTGTTCATATGCCTATGACTGCGCATTTAAGATCAATGAATTATATTCCTGGTGCATTATTTTCGGTTCAGCCCACAACAGCTAGAGTGGTTTCTAACTTATTTGCTCGCAATGAGCGCTTAGCTATTTTTTTTGATACCCAAATTGGCCCTATGGCAATGGTTATGGTAGGTGCTGCTATAGTAGGTGCTATTGGCACGAGTTGGCATGGGGATCTTAAGCGTATTAAGAAAAAGGTGAGTTTTAATTATATGCAAGATAATAATAAAAATGATTTTATGCAGGGTGAAGAAATGGGATTTTTTAAGCTTGGCTCCACTGTCATCTTATTATTTGCTAATGGTCAAGCAATGGATTGGGATACTTCTCTAAAAGCAGGTTCTATTATTCGTTTTGGACAAAAACTAGGTGTTATTAAAAAATAAGCTGCATATCTTTATGAGGAATGCCTGAATCCAAGTATTCCTTACTAGAAACAATAAATCCTAATTTTTCATAAAATGGAATAGCATAACATTGAGCTCCAAGCTTTGCTTTTTGTAATAGGTCACCCCTAATAAACTTCTTTGGAGTTTATTAGGGGTGCACATTCGC
>CAMFHA010000049.1 GCA_945952115.1 uncultured Legionella sp.
AGCCGAAAAACAAATTCAAGGATGGAGTAGAAAAAAGAAGGAGGCTCTTATCTCAAGTGACTGGAAAAAACTATCCTACTTGGCTCGTCGAAATAAAAAATAGCCGTTATGTTTTCTGTACAAGATCCAACCCTTCGAGACGCGTGCTTACGCACACTCCTCAGGGTGAACGGACACTGCCATTAAGTTAAGGAATTTTTATAGCCGTTCGCGCTGAGGAGTGTGCGTAAGCACACGTCTCGAAGCGTTACAGTGAAAGGCTTCGAGAGGGCCTAAAGGCCTCCTCAGCCCGAACGGTTACGATGTGAAATTCCTTAACTTAATGGCAGTGGGGCGAACGGATTAGGGAAAAATGGCTAAACTCGAGACACTAATTTCAGAACTCACGCCATGTGCCTGGATACTAGGATTATACATTGCCTCAGCATAAATTGGAGGAACTTTATATTGTCCTGGATTAACTGCTTTTATTTTATAAATAAGCTCAGTAGTAGAAGAGCTTAAATCTCCAAAGAAATTCACTCGATCTTCACGAATATCCACAAAATTCATCACATTATTATTTACCGAATCACGAACTACTTCAAAACCGCCTGGTAATAAGTCTTCAATGGCTACATTCGAAATAAAATCATTATTTAAAGCACGAATTTGAATATGAACTTCAATTTCGCTTCCTAATGGAATACTGGTAATAACTTTTCCATGACTGTCCTGGTATTCACGATAGACTTCAATCCCTTTTTTTAAAGGCGTATTAATTAGTGTGTTATTAAAACCAGATTGAACAAGTTGATAGAAATACTTTAATTGCTGAGGATTATTCATTTGTATTTGTTTTACTTCATCATTTATAGAGGTATGGAGGTAGTTATCTTGCTTACTATCTACTCGATGTTCTTGATTATTAGCGAGTAATTCAAGAATAAATAATGAAGAAGAAAGATTTGGCTCATTGAGTTGATGATAAGCACTCAAAGCAAGACTAGTATAACCTGCTAATAGAGTATTCATTTCATCATTATTCATCGCATTAACTAATTGCATTAATAAGCGATCACTTACTTGGCTGAATAGATTAGGGAAATGTTTGGCTACTAGATAGAGGTATTGAGCATTACTGGTTTGATTATTGAAAAAGCCATTATCAAGAGTATTCATGCTTTGTTCATCATATAAACCAATTAATTTATTGGCTTCTTCTGAGCTTTTTAATAATTGATAAGACGCTGCAATATAAGCGCCGGTAATATCTTTTTGCCAGGCAGTGGAGTTATCTTTTTGTAAATATAATTGTAAATTAGTTAGATAATTACTGGTTACTAACTCGTTACGCGTTAAAATATAAATGGCGTAAGCTTGAATACGGGCACTGCCTTTATTTATTGGTGTTTGAGCAGCTAAATCTTTTAGATAGCTTATCCCATTATAATAAAGCGGATTAGGAATATTAAAACCTTGTTCTCTTGCTTCGGTTAAAAAATTCATTGCATAAACAGAGGCAAAAGTATTGCCTGAGTTATCATTTAATCTTGGCCAATAACTAAATCCTCCATTAGACATTTGTCTTTGGCCTAACATTTGAATGGTTTCATTTATTTTTGCAGAAATTTGATTCTTATTCTGATTAAACCAGGGTTGATTATGGATAGCGAGTAAAGGCAATGCTTTACTTGTTAGTTGTTCTGTACATCCATAAGGATAATTATCTAGGTAGCGTTGCAAGCCCAATACAAGAATTAAAGGATTGGGCGACATAGTCATATCAACAGTTCTGTCCTCTGGATATAGGGTATGCAAAATATCTAAAGATTTTACTGTGCTATTCGTTTGTCCGCTGTTAATAGAGGTCATAAAAGGATTTGCAGGTCGAACACTTAAGGTTGAATTTAAAGAGCTTGAGTTATTTCCAGATTGAGCTTTTAGCGTAATAGTTGCATTACCTAATTTAGATTGAGCATGAAGTTTAAAATGGACGGTTCTTTCTTTCCCTTCTGGAATTTCTATTGCTTGTTGTGAGGAACCAATAATTTCAAGTTCAGGGGAGGTTGCTATGCTAACAGTAATTGTTGCATGCTCACCAGAGTCTTTTAAATTATTTGCCACACTAGACGAAATATCAAATTCATCGCCAGGGGCAACAAAAGTAGGTACATTAAGATTTAAAATGAAATCACCGCGTATTTCTGCTGATTGTTCATTCGAGCCAACCGAATCAGTAGATACTGCCACAGCCATTATTCTTAATGTTCCATTAAAATAATCTGGTATTTTATAGTTAAGCTGTTTGTCTGTATTGTCAGTATCGATAATTCCTGACCAATAAACCACGGGCGCATCAGTTTTTCTTTTAAAAGGATTTAAACGATTGGCCATGTCTTCTGATCCATCATCACCACCAACAGCAGATAGTTCTCTATCTTGAATAAATTTGGGTAAAATTTGATCGACAGTTTGTTGCGTTAATACTTCTAAGGCTTGTTTTTGAAAGAAAAATGCTAAAGGATCAGGCGTCAGATAACGGCTGACTTGTAAAATACCTTCATCTATAGCAAAAACAATAATTTTTCCAGGTTTATCCGTGTGATAATTGATAGTAAAATTCTCGCCAGGTCGAGCAAGAGCAGGCGCTTTTAAATCAATTTTAATATCATGATCTTCATGATTTACGGAGAAAGGTACCACGCTATAACTTAGAGGACTTACAAATAATTCAGGGGAATCCCAATCACGAATAAACGCTACATTGACATAGCCATTTCCTTGGAAGTCAGGCGGAATACGAATAGTTTGTACGGAGTTAGTGGTATCCGTTTTAAACCATTGCGATGTATACACTTTATCTCGTTCAAGAGTAATTAAGCCTGAGCCAGTATAAGGTGCTGTAACTTGTAACTCAATTTCTTCGCCTGCCTGATATTCTTCTTTATTTAATTTGATTGATAATTCAGCATTTTTTGCGAGAGGAGTTTGGCTTGCACCTACAATACTAAACTTCAATTGGCTTAAAACAGTGTTTTTATTGTCCAAAACAATTAAATTATAATCGCCAATAGTACTCGTTGGAAGCGTGTAAGTACTTCCTTGTTCATTAATAGTGAATGGGCTAGTACTGAGCTCAGTAGATTGAACTACAGATTGATATTGATAGGTCCCATCAGGTTTTTTAACTAAGGTTGTAATTGGATGCAAAGAGATTAGCTGAATTTTTAACTCTTTAATTTCTTCTTTAGTTAATTGTGGATTAATAGCAATATAGTGTATTGATGCACTGCTATTTTGTTTTATAAATGATAAATCATTAACCGCTTTATAGCCGACAAAATAAGGAAGCGCGCTAATCAATGCTTTGGATTGACTAGTAACACTACGTCCTCCATCTGCTTCATAGCCCTCAGCAAAAAAAGTGAGGCGATAGGTTGCTTTTTCATATTGCTCTAAATTCAATTGAAATTCAGCATTGCCTTGATCATTCGTTCGCTGATCTGTTAAGTCTTCAGTAAGCACTTTTGCTGGTTTTTTAGAATCGAATAAAGGATCATAGAAAATATAATCAGAATATTGGTTAAATTTAATAGTCTCAGGTGTAAGGATTATTTTAGCACTTATTTTTCTATCAGTTGCTGGCGCACCATAAAGATTCCAAAGAGATACCTGTGCTTTAAGATCATTAGGCGAACTCCAACCTTCTGTTGGTTTAGGCTCAAAATGTGAAGTAATTTTCATTCTATCCGGTTGAAATTCAGCGATTCTTACTGTTTCAGAACCAAGATAGTTTTGAGAGTGATCATCTTTAACTAAAAATAAATTAATTGTGTATTGCCCTGTGAGTGAATTGGGAGTGGTTGTGAAATCAAATGCCATATAACCCACATCATTTAATGCTATTTTTTCATCTTTAATAGTTGTTCCTCTGGGATCTTGTACTGTAATTTGTAGTGGTAAACCTGCTGGTTGTGGTTGGGCATAAGCTTGTTTTACAATCATCGCACTATGTACTGTATCCCCAGGTCTATAAATACCCCGATCAGAAAAAATATAAGCTCTTAAACTATGGACATCTTGAGAGTTAGTATAAAGCCCCCCTATATCAAATTTAGAAAAATTAAGTTGTCTGTTGTAATTATTAAAAGGAATAAAAGAAACATCGTTATTAAGGCTAGCTAAATAAACTACAGGTTCTTTATCTTCGACAAAATCTTTTAGAGAGGGAAAATTAGCTCGACCTTGTTCATCAGTAATGCGAGAAATTATAGGAAGTCCATTTTTTCCTAAAACAGTTACTGTGGCGTTTACTAGAGGAGAACCTTGGCTTATTGAGTCAATAAACACATCATGAGAGCCATCATGATTATCTTTTACTAGCATTCCCATGTCAGTAATTAACACGAGTCGACTGGCTTTAGCATCGAGAGGGATTTTATTTGCAACATCCCAACCGGTAGCCTGTAATAAGAAAAGACCATGCGGTCCTAAATGGCTATCATTCATGGGTTGCGATAAATATTTGCCTAAATCTAAAGCAGTATATTGCTGTTTAGCTAGATCACGAGTATCAAATTGTTGAATATCAGAAAAAATTTGACTGATATTTTGCTGATTAAAGCTCGGATTAATAAAATAAGGATTGTTAAAATCACCCTGAGTTTGGGTAATCAGCTGATTGATATTATCGGGTAAAACACGTGCAAAATCGAATTTAACGGCTGGAAGACCACGAATTAATACAGAAAGTTTTTGATCACCATTTAATGCGAGTAGAGAGCCTTTGTGTAAAAAACTGATTTCTTTTGGAAGTTCAGGCACGGGAATAATGGTTGCATAGTCTGTATTTAAATTAAAACCTCCTAATCCTTTCATTCCTTTATCTAATTTAATATAGATATAGCGCGGTGTGGGCGCCGCAAATTTAAAGTTATGAAGGGTGGAGTAATTATGCTCAGCTGGGATTGCTTTTTCATTAAGCGGAGTGGATAAGCTTAAGATGGCATGGCTTACTTCACCAGGATTTTGCCAATTATAATTTTCTATAGCCTCTTGATTGCGTTTAGCTGGAAGGTCTTTGGGTAATAAATACAGATGGGCTGATTTATTAAATTCCGCTTCATTAACTCCTAAAGTAGTTTCTATAGTAAGAACTTGTTCTGGTCGATCGTTGTTGTTTCTTACAATAGAGGCTGATGCTGAAAGGATTTTTAAAAAACTAGTAGCATCAGGAATAAGTAAAGTTTGACTTAATTCTTTATTTAATTCTATACCTTTGAGAGGCGCAATTTCTTTTCCTAAATTAAGTCGTAAAAAACGCTCAATTTTTTCTATTTTAATAAGTTCAGAGTGTAAATAAGCCACTCGCTTATGTTTGTCAAAACTATAGGAATATTTTAATGCTTGAGCATTTAAATCAATATTTCCTTTTTTAATTGCTTGAAATAATAGAGAGGAGTGTTTTTTTAAACTGTCTTCATTAACAGGATAATTAAATTCTATAGTGGCAACAGCTTCTCTTTTTTCTGCGTCAACAGGATCTTGATAAAATTTAAATTCTTTAATAGTGGCAGCAAAAGCTATGGTAGAAAAATGAAAGTCATAGGACTTGAATTTGGTATGCGCTGTAAAAAAATGAGGTTTGGTGTGAATCGTAAATTGTTGTCCTGCTGGCCAATCTTCTTTAGGAACAAAAGTTAAACGACTATCAGATTCCCAGCGCCATACTCCTTCTATTTTAGGACTTAATTCAATTCCTTCAGTAATTTCTTTGCCAATTAAATTAATAGGCGCTACTGATTGCGGAGTAAACTCTTCTTCATTGCTCTCAGTATTTTGTTTAATACCAAAATCAATAAATAAGGGGTTTGGAGTTAGCGTTTCTTGATTTGGTGTTATAGGAGGAACAGTAATTGAGGTGGTAACATAAATGGGTTGAGGTAAATTTTTATACCAATTAATAGCATAAGCAAGTGAACAAATTGCTAGAAAAAACACAAAACAACTAGTCCAAAAAGTCTTAGGCGAACGCTGATATTTCTGTTTAATTTGAACAAGCCATGGAGGACTAGTCCAATTTATTTTACCAAAGAGCATAGAAAACAGAGCGCCAATTTTTTTTAGTAAAGACTTTCGAGGAGTAGGAGTCATATTGGTTCCCAAGAGATATATACCCATTCTACCTGAAGATCTTGGTTTTTCGCTATCGTTTTTTGCGCCTGCGGAATTTAAAAAAGCTCGCAATAGGGCTGGCTATTACTCGCTTTTTTAAATTCCGCAGGCGCAAAAATCAAGTCGCGAAAAAACCAAGATCTTCAGGTAGAATGGGTATAGTTCAAGCTGCAATTGCTAAGAAAGAAAATGTATTAAATCCTTTCCATTTTCATATTTTTTATCCAAAACAACTGCTATTGTAATGTAAAAATAATTAAAACTGAAATATAATAGCATTTTAGGGGGTGATTTAAAGTGCAGTTTTTCTTCGCTACACTCAGGATGACGAGTCTATAAAAAAACCGTATTTAAAATCGCCCCCATCATTTTAAAAGCTTCTTTCACGACAATGAAAAAAAATCTTAAATTCATAGGTATTTTTACTTTTTTTATATTTGTCAGTGCGTATCTTGGGCTATTTTTTCTACCGACACCAGCATTGCTTGAACCTTATAGCTTTTCAAGGGCTGTTTATGATGATCAGCATCAATTACTACGTTTAACTTTAAGTAAAGATGATAAATACCGTTTATTTACCCCATTAAACACCATACCTCAGCAATTGATTGATGCTACCTTATTACAAGAAGATCAATATTTTTTTCTACACAAAGGAATTAATCCTTTTGCTTTAATTAAGGCGGTATGGAGTACCTATATTACTCGATCTCATAAAATAGGAGCCTCTACGATTACGATGCAACTAGCACGTATTCGTTTTGAAATTAACTCAAAAACTTCTTTGGGGAAAGTTGAGCAGATTTTAAGAGCCTTACAATTGGAGGCTCATTATAATAAAAAAGAACTTCTTGAGGCCTACTTAAATTTGGCTCCTTATGGCGGGAATATTGAAGGAGTAGGGGCTGCAAGCCTTATTTATTTTCATCAATCTATAGAACAATTAAGCTTACCACAAGCCTTAACTTTAAGTATTATTCCGCAAAATCCTAACAAAAGAACCCCTAATAATAATGAATTAAAAAAAATAGGAGATGCATTATTTGCTCGTTGGATCGAAAAATATCCTGAGGATCGAAATAAGAAAATAATGTTTGATTTACCTTTAGTGATGTATCCAATAAAACAATTGCCTTTTCGTGTTCCTCATTTAGTTAATATGGTTTTAAAAAATAATATCAATGAACAAGAATTAATAACTACTTTAGATTCCAGAATACAGCTCATTGTTGAGCGAATTACACTGCGCTATTTAACAAGGAAAAAAAACTTAGGTGTTTATAATAGCTCTATTTTATTAATTGATACTCGTGATATGAGTATTAAAAGTATGCTGGGTTCAGCCAATTTTTTTGATAAAAAAATTAGTGGCCAAATTAATGGAGTAGAAACAAAACGTTCACCAGGCTCTACTTTAAAACCTTTTATTTATGGTTTAGCTTTAGATCAAGGGTTAATTCATCCTAGCACGGTGCTTAAAGATGTTCCTCATAGTTTTAATGGTTATAACCCTGAAAATTTTGATTATGATTTCATGGGGCCAATAAAGGCTAAAGATGCTCTAGTACTAAGCCGCAATATTCCAGCGATTTATCTTTCTAATCAGCTTAAAAATCCTAGCTTACATCAATTATTAGAACAAACGCAGATAAGTCACCTTAAACCAGAATCTTTTTATGGCCTATCACTTAATTTAGGTAGTGTAGAACTAACAATGCATGAATTAGTCAGCTTATATGCCATGTTAGTCAATGAGGGGGTTTGGTATCCCCTTCATGCTTTAAAGAAAAAAGATAAAAGAGAAGGGGCGCGTTTATTAAGTAGGGAGGCCAGCTTTCTTGTTTTAGACATGTTACAAAATAATTCTAATTATGATTTTGGTTATAAAAATGGTGTATCAATACCTGTCTCATGGAAAACGGGTACTTCATCGGGCTATCGTGACGCGTGGACAATAGGGGCTTTTGGGCCTTATGTTTTAGGCGTTTGGTTGGGTAATTTTGATAATACAGCTAATCCAGCTTTTATTGGTAAAGATCTTGCTGCACCTTTATTTTTTGAATTAGTAAATGGCATTCAACAAGAGCATGGTCCAATAGTTCAATTAAATAAACATCCAGAAACAATGAATCTTAAAAAAGTAGAAGTATGTAAAGCCTCTGGTCTTTTACCTACGCGTTATTGTAGTAATAGAGAATGGACTTGGTTTATTCCTGGTAAATCGCCAATTAAAACAGATACTATTTTTCGTGAAGTAGCTATTAATAATAAAACAGGATTAAGAACTTGCCATATTGACGAATTTACTCGCTTTGAAACCTTTGAGTTCTGGTCTTCTGATTTATTGAGGATTTTTCGTCGAGCAGGAATTCAAAGACATACGCCACCTTTTTTCGAAGCAGATTGTGCGCTATCAAGCCAAAATGGAGTTAATCCTCAAATATCCTCTCCTCAACAAGGAATTAGTTATGTCATTCGAATTAACTCTACTAGCACTAATACAATTCCTTTAACTGCAGTAAGTGATGCAGGAGTAGCTCATTTATATTGGTTTATTAATGAAACCTTTATTGCTAAAACAAGCAGTGATGAATCCTATCTTTGGGAAGCAAAACCAGGTAAATTTACAATTCGAGTAGTTGATGATCGAGGCTTATCTGATGCGCGGGATATTAATATAGAGGTAACTGGCTAATTATGAAACCAATCAATAATCGTATTTTGTCTTTAGATGTTTTTCGAGGTTTAATCATTGTTTTAATGATTATTGTGAATAGTCAGTCCTCTTCAAGCTATCTTATATTATTACACGCTGAATGGAATGGGTTTACTTTAGCTGATTTGGTGTTTCCTGCGTTTTTGTTTATTGTTGGTTTAACAGCAGTGGTATCTTTAAATCGACATTTAAGTCTAGAAGATAAATCTGAACTTTATGTAAGTATCATTAAGCGGAGTTTCATTTTATTGCTACTGGGGTTATTTTTAAATTTCTTTCCTTGGAATATCCATTGGGAATCCTTCAGAGTGTATGGGATTTTGCAGCGTATTGCTTTGTGTTATTTGGTGTGTGCCATTATCTATCTCAATACTCATTTTCGCACTCAAATCCTGCTTTTTTTATTCATTCTTATTGCTTATTGGATATTAATGACTCAAATTCCTAGCCCTAATGGTGCATTGAATCAACTAACAGCAGAAGGCTCTTGGGTTTCTTATTTTGATCAATTATTGTTTTCTCCTGGGCATTTACATGAAAAAACCTATGACCCCGAAGGCTTTTTAAGTACTTTTCCTGCCATTGCAACAACTTTATTAGGCATGATTGTTGGCCAATTTCTACTTGAGAATAGAGGAAATAAATTAAAAAGCTTTAATTTTTTGTGTGCTGTTGGAGTGTTGGCTTTAATAGGGGGATGGTGTGGGAGTTATTTTTTTCCTATTAATAAAAATTTATGGACGAGTACTTATGTTTTATGGTCTGGCGGCCTTTCTATACTATTATTTGCTCTGTGTTTCCTATTAATTGATCTTTGGGGGTATGAGCGTTGGGCTTGGCCTTTTAAAGTATTTGGAATGAATGCTTTATTTGCTTTTATTGTTCATGTTCTGTTATTAAAAATCCAATTTAAAATTAAATTTAATAATCCTCAAATTAATTTAAAAGAGTTTATAACTTATTCTTTATTTGGTAATTTTTCTCCTGAAAATGCTCATTTACTTTATTCTATGAGTTTTTTATGTTTAAATTTTTTACTTGTTTTTTATTTATATAAAAAGAAAATCTTTATCCGTATTTAGAGTAAGTCAGTTGTGGTGATGCTAAATATAGCATTCCCCACTATGCTTTATACTTCGTTGCCTTCTCACTCGGCTTCAGTCATGTACTAGTGTACACTCCTTCGCCTCATTCAAATGCGCCTCGTCTAAAACTTAGTGGGAAAGGCTATATAACAGGACTTACGGAAAACCCTCAATCTCTTCGTTCTGGACTTTGGACAAAAGTTTAATTAATATTGGCAAGCTGCCGTCGTGGCCACATCCATTTCCAGTTGCTTATTTTGTATCGCAGTAATTTCTTCTTGAGTGGTGATATGATTAAATCCGCAGTAACGATTATTATATCCCAACTGTTTGACCTCATCTTCACCTATTGGCGTAAATCCTAATCTGTCCTGATAAAGCGTTTTGGCGTTTGTGTTAAAAACCCGTGTTAATATATAAAATTCAGTATCAGCAGGGAAATGAGTAAGTACACATTCCATAAGATGACGACCTACACCTTGACCACGATTTGAAACACCTGCTTCGGCAATATAAATAACATTTTTACCATCTATACATTGTTCCGTGAAATGCACAAAACCAATTTTTGTTCGACGACCATGCATGTTTTTATAAGCGATATAGCATTTTATTTTCCCATCAGATTCTTTCCATTCTTGCATAGTGCCGAGAGAACACGCTACTGAGTAATGATACAATGGCGATCTGATAACCTTGGGCGATTCTTCATAAACATTTGAACGTTCTCGAATGTCTTCAGCTAAATCTGGTTTTTCAGCATAAGAGTCGTAAACAGTGTTCCTATAAAGACCATAAAGATGCAGCGCGGTCAAATTTAATTTATAAGCAGATTCATTTTTTATACGCAAGTTTATCGTTTTATCTGGTATCTGATCATAATATTGAAACTCTATCTCTTGCGCGTCTTGAAAAATTATAGGCATAACAATTGGTTCCTGAAAATCAATGTAAATCTGGTTTTCAAACAATTATCAAACAGATACTCACTGATTGAAATCACTATATAAACTGCAAAATAACTTTATTAGATGCATAAAACAGCAATACAATTCAGATTTTTTCTTAACCAGAAAATAATATATAAAGTACGAATGCTGCCTTATGCTGGAATAAATTGTACCTGTTTTGAAGCATTTTCTCGATAGATTTTTCCTTCACGACGAGATGCGACCATGGAGCTGGTTGATGCATTATCAAGTAATAGAACAGCGAACAGTGTTGTAGAGCTTTCATTGAGTCCATTGCACCGGCGTAACTACTGTAGTATCACTCGCGTATTGAGTGAACTGGTATCAAAAAATACTGTGCTGCGGAATGTCGGATGTTTACTCGCCTAATTCTGTTTGTGGAAACAAACCTGTAACAATTGGCCATAAATACAGTGTCGCGGCTTATCTCTCTGAAAAGTCAATCAGGGACATGTCTCCTTGGCTAGTTCCTGTAGCATGTGCACACGTTAATAGGACAATGAAAATATTTACCTAAAAGGACAGCTACAGCTATTTTGCGATCTAGTATGTTCCAGTATGGTGAAGCCAATACCTAAGCTTTTAAATCAATTAGATACTTCTTCTACAGGAATTGACTGAGAGGCATTGGTATTGCATGCTGTTAACAAAGTATTAATTAATTCTCTTAATTCACCTGATAAAAGAGTTAACGCGGCATCTTGGCGTTGGTATTCTTCTTCAAGTTCTTTAAGCTCATTAAAGTCATCTATTAGATAATCAAGGCTTTTTAAACGCTTAAAAACAAATTCATGAGTTAAAGTGAATTGGATTCGTTCTTTCCAAATTAAAGAAATTTCAGCGGTTGCCATTCCTTGTGTCAATAAAGTTACTATTTCCTCTGCAGGTAATTCATAACCTTTGCAATGAACTCGTTTTTTTTCATCTTGTAAATTAAACAGCAAACAGTCTGATGCCAATTGAATATCGGGAGGTAAGGTTTCAGGGGAATTAATCCATTGAGCGAACCGTAACGCAAGATTTTCTCCTGGAGATAAGGGGTCTATAGTAATTCCAGGGACTGTTTTACGTAAAAGAGCAGTCAGTTGTGATGCTTGATTAGCACTTGAGCTGTTAATAATTAAACGTTTGTTCACGGTATCTAATAATGCTGAAAGACGTTTTTGTACACAAAAAGATTTAGGTAGTAATTCGAATTCAATATCTTCTGCAATTTGTGCCTTTTCAGAACGTTTTACGGTACGGTTTTGTTGTTGTTCGATAAGTTGAATTCGCTCATGGAGCATTTTTTTTATTACACCACGCGGGAGGATTCGCTCTTCTTTTCCCATACATATCATGGCGCTACCCACTATCTCATGAACCATTTCATCAGCAAACGCAGGAAGCCAACCATAAATGAAGCGTGCATGAGGAGGGCAAGGCTTTAATAATTCATCTTTTAAGAAAGCATTTAAATCAGTTTCTTCATTCAGTTCGTATTGATAAATAAGCGCATTATTGAACCACATAGTTGTCCTTTAAATATAAAAAATTGTGTAATGATTTAAACTTTATTATATCACGAGGAAGATTCTTTTTAATTACAAAAGAAAATAAGTTCCAATCGCAATAGTCCGATTATAAGGTAATTTATAAAACTCAATATTTAAATTGGCGGAATAATTTCGCATTAAAAAAGCAAATATTTTTTCTTGCCAGTAGAAAGTGAGTGATTTTTTGGTCTTTGAGGCCATAATGTTCGGAATTTCCACCATATAGGCAGCACTATTCGTATCAATGCTAAAAGGAAGCAATTTTCTATCATTCACTTGATTTAGCGCTTTTGGTATGTTTATTGTTTCCATAAAACCATAATGGAGTGTTAGTTTACATATTTTTGCGGCCAAAGTACTTATTTCATAGCGTTGCTCTACAGGAACATGTGGAATAGTTTCAACAATATAATCAAGAATAAGTACATGTTCAGGTACTGAACGACTTAGTTTTAGAAAATGAAGAAAACTCCCGCCGCTTTTATCATAAACATCAGTGATAAAGATGGCTGTAACGCCTGGTAGTTGATTTAAGCTTTTATATTCTAACTGTCTTAGTATTTTTAAAATATCTGATTTATTCATATAGAAATGAGTGCGTAGATAGCTCATACCTCGTCTCCATGTGAACATTAAAGTGGCAATGCCTAGAGCAAAGGTTACTGGAACCCATCCACCAGTAATAAATTTGTGAACATTAGCGCCCAAAAAAGAAAAATCAATTATTAAAAACAAACCAAATAAAAGAAGTACTTTAAGCTTCGACCAATTCCAAATCGCAAGAGCTGCATAAGCTACCATGCAATCCACAAGTAACATTACTCCATTAACCGCAATTCCATAAGCATGAGCTAAATTTTCAGAGGAATGAAAAGTTAAAGCAAGAAGAATAGTCCCTATAGCTAATAAGACATTTATTTGTGGAACATAAATTTGTCCTGAATAGTCTTTAGATTTTTGAACAATAGTTATTCTAGGACATAGCCCCAGTAATACAGCTTGTTTAGTTAAAGAAAAAGTAGCTGATATAATTGCTTGTGAAGCGATAATAGTTGCCAGAGTTGCTAAAATAATTAAAGGGACATAAAGCGAACTTGGGGCCATCATATAAAAAGGATTATCGATATTAGAAGGGTGTATTAATAAGTCAGCACCTTGACCAAAATAATTAAGCAATAAGCAAGGTAAAACGATTATAAACCAATTAATACGAATGGGAGTTTTTCCAAAATGACCTATGTCAGCGAATAAAGCTTCTCCACCAGTCATTACTAAAAAAATACCACCTAATAATAAATAACCTGAAAAACCTTCATTATATAAAAAATACACTGCATAAAAAGGATTAACTGCATTTAAAACAACAGGATTATTAATAATTTGAATTAGGCCTAATAGTGCAATAGTACAAAACCACACTAAAATAATCGGACCAAAAAGATAGCCTATTTGAGCTGTTCCTCTGTGTTGAATAAAAAAAAGAAGAAGAAATATAATAATCGAGATAGGTAAAATATAGGGGGTAAATAGAGGCGACACTGCACTAAGTCCTTCTACAGCACTAATCACAGAAATTGCTGGAGTTAACATGCCATCACCCAACAAAAGGCCAGCTCCAAAAATTGCCAGAATATAAAAAATAGGAGTGTATTTAGTTGCTTTATGCTTCATTAATGCTAATAAAGCTAATATTCCTCCTTCCCCATCATTATCTGCTCGAAAAATAATCGCTAGATATTTAAAAGAAATAATAATTAACAAAGACCAAAAAATAAGTGATAAAACGCCTAAAACATTCGATTGATTAATAGATAAATTATCTAACGTAACTTTTAAAGCATATAAAGGACTGGTTCCGATATCACCGAAAACAATACCTAAAGCAGCTAATGTTAATTTATAAGATAAAGTTTTATTCTTATTCATATCATCTTTTACCAAAAAGCATTTAGTGCTAGTACATAAGTCATAAAATGAGAGGTATTTTTTCCTGCAACAGGAAACCAGACTCCTCCGATTATGCCCAAATTGCTGGTAAAGTTATATTCTAAAGCAGGAGCTAAGGTTTTTGAATTATGAGCTCCATTACCTATGAGAGCACCAATTCCGCCAATATTTAAAATCCCATGAAAGCGTGTAGGTTGACCATTATTTAAAGTCCCCTCCAATACTGCAACCCAATGCTGAGTTAAAGTGTATTCAAATGCCAAATCTAAACCATCTTCTGTTCCAGGTTTGATTGTTCCATTAGTGGTTGAAGTTCCTCCATAACTACTAAGCCCCATTATATGTACTGGAGTAGCATAAAGTCTTGCAAGAATAAAACGAGTTCTTAAATAATGTTCATTATAGACTTGAAATAAATATTGAAAATCAAGTCCGATTTGAGTTTGATAGCTTCCTAATCCGGTAGAATCTGTTTTAAACTTTCCAGAATTTAAGCCTTGATATTGTCCAGTTGGAAAAACTTCTTGCACTAATACGCGAATATCTATTCGTTTTGGCGAATTCTGTTGTTCAAATAACTGAAAACCTAAAGTTACGCTTATGTCTGCTAGTCGATTGGAGTTAACTCCTTGAGTTGAATTAAAGACATAAGGTAAAACAAGTTGGACATCTAACCAATCAGTAAAACCATGAGTTATAATGGGGTTAACCACAAAGGATCTAAAGGTAGGTGCTGTGTTTAATATACCAACACTATTGTAGCTTCCATTTGTCAATACATCTAAACCATAAACTTCTAAATTAGTATGGCCTCTGGGAACAGTATGCCCTGCAGGAGCTAATAAAGGACCAGTAAACCAGGGACCAGCTAAAGCAAATGAACTATAGAGAGTAATATAAAAACAAATAAATAATAATTTGATTAAATGCAACATAATTATCCTTAATGAGCCTCATCGGTTCACAAAACCTCGCCTCTTGAAACATTTTTGGTATAGTGTAGATTAGCTGACTTTTGATGTTTGGGAAATAGAAAAATGAGGGCAAAAGTTATTTTACACAAAACAAAGCAAAATACTGTTTTAAAAGGTCATCCTTGGGTTTTTCCTAAGGCTATTTCACGAACTAGTGGCAAATTAATTACAGGCGAGTTGGTGGATATTTATAATGAGGATGATGAGTTATTAGGGGTAGGCGCTTATAATCAACATTCTTTATATCGTGTGCGTGTTTTTGCATTAGCGAATGAACAAATTAGTACTCATTCCTATAAATCAATAATTACTAGTCGATTGCAACAAAGTAATAAGGTAAGACAATGTTTGAATTTACCTAATCAAGAAACAACGGCTTATCGCTTATTTAATAGTGAGGCTGATGGTCTTTCTGGTTTAACGATTGATCGATTTAATAATTTCTGTGTAATTGCTAGTTCTGCCTATTGGGTTGAATATAATAAAAATCTTATCATTGAAATAATGCAAGAGTTATTTCCTCAGGATGAGCTCATTTGGTTGCCTCAAAGCAAGCCGTTAAGTCAAGATGGTTGGAAGCAAGTAGAACTGAGTAATTATCATCAAAGCACTGAAGTTTTAGAAGTTGGTGTCTTGTTTCATGTGGAATTTGCTCATGCGCAAAAAACAGGATTATTTCTTGATCAGCGTGAAAATCATAAGCGAATTGCCGATTTAGCTAAAGGTAAATGGGTTTTAGATCTTTATACGTATACCGGTGGATTTGCCTTACATGCAGCAAAAGCAGGTGCAGCTCAAGTAACTGCAGTAGACAGCTCTATGCATGCTATTCAGCAAGCGCAAAAAAATGCTCAACTAAATGATTTAAACAATATTGCTTTTATTGAAGCAGATGCTAGAGATTATCTAGTACATGCTGGAGATTATGATATTGTGGTACTTGACCCACCTAAATTAGTTCCTTCTCATCATCATTTACACAAAGCGAAAAACTATTATCGCTTTTTACACCGAGAAGTATTTAAACACATGAGAACGGGTACTTTATTAATGACATGTAACTGCTCTTCTGCTCTTTCATCTCAAGAGTTTTGCTCTTTAGTCAGCACTCAAGCAAGTTCTGTAGGTAAACAAGCTCGAATTTTAGGTGTTTATGGGCCGTCGAGTTGTCATTCGACATTATCTTCCTTTCCAGAGGGAAATTACTTAACAGCTATTTTGATTGCAGTGGTTTGATGCTGATGTCTATGACGCGTACATGGACTCTCTATTTTCCGCAGAACGTGGGTCTGAGTGTCAAGAAAAACTTAAGGCTAATTGGAAGGCGAAATGCAAGGGGTTTATAGTTATTTTAAAAGGGAAGTTTTAAACGATATTTCTATTTAGGTACTCTTGCTCTGGTTAATATGTTTAATATTTGCCTTATTTTGTGGATAATAGTATAATTATCGCTCATTTCTATAGCGGGATTTTTAGATGTTGAGACGATCTATATTATTAGCTCTTTTTATTGTTCTTTCTTCAGGTCTTTATGCAGCTGAGCCTAGTTTAAGAGAGAAAATAGGGCAAATGTTAATCATGGGCTTTACTGGTAAAACGGTGAATGAATCATCACTTGTTGCGCGCTATCTTAATGACGATAACATCGGTGGAGTTATTTTATTTGATTATAATTTTCAATCTCAAACTTATGATAAAAATATTGAAAGTCCCGAGCAGGTTAAAAAGCTTAATCAACAATTACAAGTATTAACAAGACGAGCTAATAACAAACATCATCGACCACATTTGCCTTTACTTATTTCTGTAGATTATGAAGGAGGAAGTGTTAATCGTTTGCATTCACGCTATGGTTTTCCTGTCATTCCAAGCGCTAAAAAAGTAGGTGAAAAAAGCTTTGAAGAGGCTAGTGAAGTAGCTAAATTAATGGCTGATACTTTAAGTTCCTCAGGATTTAATTTAAATTTTTCCCCTGTATTAGATGTAGATGTAAATCCTGATAATCCAATCATTGGTAAATTAGGACGAAGTTTTTCATCAGACCCTAATGGCGTAACTCAATTTGGGCAAATTTACTCTAAACAATTTCTTAATCAACATATTGAATGTGCTTATAAACATTTTCCAGGGCATGGAAGTTCTTTAACTGATTCTCACTTAGGCTTTGTTGATATAACGAATACGTGGTCGATAAAAGAATTAACTCCTTTTTTAGAGTTGCTATCACAATCCCAACATTGTGATATGGTGATGGTTGCTCATGTAGTGAATCGTAATTTAGATGCCAGCGGTTTACCGGCAACTCTTTCCAATAGCATGATTTCTGGTTTATTACGTCATGATTTGCAGTTTGATGGTGTTGTAATTACTGATGATATGCAAATGAAAGCGATTGCAGATTACTATGGATTATCTACTGCCTTAAGTTTGGCTATTAATGCTGGCGCTGATATGTTTATTTTTGGAAATCAATTAACTGGACAAGAACAAGATCCTAAAGAACTAATTGATTTAGTTGAAGAAAAGGTTCATTCAGGAGAAATTTCTGAAACTAAAATAAATGAGGCTTATCATCGAATTGTGAAGATGAAAGCCTCTTTAGTTAATTAAATTGATTTAAATTACTTAAATTTTAAATGCCCCTGCTCATAACTTACTTGAATTGTATTTCCAGGGGTGAACTCTCCTTTTAATAAAGATTGAGCCAGTGGATTTTCAAGTTTTTGCTGAATGGTTCGTTTTAAGGGGCGAGCGCCATAAACTGGGTCATATCCAGCCTCTGCTAAGTGAGCAAGTGCTTCAGCACTTACTTCTAGATGAATATCTTGTTCCTTTAGACGTTTATGTAAATAATTAATTTGAAGTTGCGCAATTTTTGCAATTTGCTCTTTGGCCAAAGGATGAAAGACTACTGTTTCATCAATACGATTGATAAATTCAGGTCGAAAATGTTGAGAAACCATTTCCATTACACCTGATTTAATTTGCTCATAAGTAAATTTAGTACCCATTTCTTGAATAACTTGTGAGCCTAAATTTGACGTCATTACAATGACCGTATTGCGAAAATCGACAGTACGACCTTGACCATCAGTTAAACGACCATCATCCATTACTTGAAGAAGGATATTAAAGACATCAGGATGAGCTTTTTCTACTTCATCAAGAAGAATTACAGAATAAGGACGTCGGCGAACCGCTTCAGTTAAATAGCCGCCTTCTTCATATCCGACATAACCAGGAGGCGCTCCAATTAAACGAGCAACAGAATGTTTTTCCATAAATTCAGACATATCAATACGCACCATCGCTTCTTCTGTATCAAAAAGAAAAGAAGCTAAGGCTTTGCATAATTCAGTTTTACCTACTCCAGTAGGACCTAAAAATAAGAACGATCCAATAGGACGGTTAGGATCTGATAAGCCTGCTCGGGCACGTCGAATGGCATTGGCTACCGCATCGACAGCTTCATTTTGACCAATTAGACGGTTATGTAAAACCTCTTCCATTTTAAGCAGTTTTTCCTTCTCACCTTCCATCATTTTGGCTACAGGAATCCCTGTCCATTTAGAAACTACTTCAGCTATCTCATCTTCAGTGACTTTATTGCGTACTAATTTTGTTTCTTTGGCGTCTTCTGAAGTAACTTGCGCTAATCTTTTTTCTAATTCAGGAATACGGCCGTATTGCAATTCTGACATTCTACTTAAATCACCCGCTCTTCGAGCTGTTTCCATTTCCAGTTTAGCTTGTTCTAAAGATTCTTTTATTTGAGTAGAGCCTTGCATGATGGCTTTTTCTGCTTTCCAAACTTCCTCTAAGTCAGAATAACTTTTTTCCATCTCATCGATATTATGCTGTAAGTCGAGCAATCGTTTTTTAGACGCTTCATCCTCTTCTTTTTTTAAAGCTTCGCGTTCAATTTTTAATTGAATAAGACGACGCTCTAATTTATCCATGCTTTCTGGTTTCGAATCTATTTCCATTCGGATTAAGCTGCCTGCCTCATCGATCAAATCAATTGCTTTATCAGGAAGTTGTCTATCAGCAATATAACGATGAGACAAAGTTGCTGCTGCTACAATGGCTGGATCAGTTATTGCAACACCATGATGTACCTCATATCGCTCTTGTAAGCCCCGTAGAATAGCAATAGTATCTTCTACAGTAGGTTCATTAACTAATACTTTCTGGAAACGACGCTCTAATGCTGCATCTTTTTCAATATATTCACGGTATTCATCTAAGGTGGTTGCGCCAATACAATGTAATTCACCACGTGCTAGAGCAGGTTTAAGCATATTTCCTGCATCCATTGCGCCTTCTGCTTTGCCTGCACCTACCATAGTATGTAATTCATCGATAAATAAAATAACTTGTCCTTCCTGTTTCGCTAAATCATTCAATACAGCTTTAAGGCGTTCTTCAAATTCTCCGCGAAATTTAGCACCAGCAATAAGAGCACCCATATCTAAAGATAATAATCGTTTATTTTTTAAACCTTCAGGCACTTCACCATTAATAATTCGTTGAGCCAAACCTTCCACAATAGCCGTTTTACCTACACCAGGTTCTCCAATGAGCACTGGATTATTTTTTGTACGTCGTTGCAATACTTGGATCGTACGTCTTATTTCATCATCGCGACCTATGACAGGATCTAATTTTCCTTGTTCTGCACGCTCAGTTAAATCAAGAGTATATTTTTCTAAAGCTTGACGTTGCTCTTCTGCATTTGGATCAGTAACTGCTTCACCGCCTCGTAACTCATCAATGGCTTTTTCTATAGCTTTAGCATCTGCACCAGCCTGTTTTAAAATGCGGGCTAAACTACCGTCTTCTTGAATGGCTGCAAGAATAAATAACTCACTTGAAATAAAATTATCTTTACGTTGTTGAGATAATTTATCACTTAAGTTGAGTAATCGATTTAAATTATTAGATAGATGAATATCACCTCCAACTCCAGAAACCGTTGGAAGTTTATCCAGTGCTTGATCAAGCAGGGTTCTTAATTGTGGAATATTAACTCCAGCTTTGCTTAATAGAGGGCGAGAGCTTCCACCTTGTTGGTCTAACAAGGCTTTCATTAAATGTTCTGGCTCAATAAAGTTATTGTCTTTGCCTAACGCCAGTGATTGAGCATCAGCAAGCGCTAATTGAAATTTTGATGTGAGTTTGTCCATTCGCATAATTAAGAACCTTTATTTAGTTAAGGGTATTATTTAATTTCTATCTGCCGTAAAATGGGGTTTAATCTATTTATTTCAAGAGCATAAAAATGAATAATGATCTTTCTGCTAACCCAAATATAGACTCACAAACAGTGCTTAATCAAATTGTTTTAGATTATATGAAGGAAAAGAAAAGAAAGCGTAGATGGCGTTGGATATCCCGTATTATTATTTTATTAATTCTTGCTTTTATTGCTTATCAAGCACTTGTAGATAATGATAAGGGGGGAAATACTAAGCCTCATGTAGGCGTTATTGATATTAATGGTGAAATTTCTGATCTTAAAGTGAATGCGGATGATTTTGCTAAAGGAATGAGTTCAGCTTATAAAAATGAAGGGCTAAAAGCGATGATTATACGCATCAATAGTCCTGGCGGAAGTCCAGTGCAAGCTGAATATATGTACAATACTATTAGTTACTATAAGAAAAAATATCCTAAGATTAAAACGTATGCAGTATGCGTGGATTTATGTGCATCAGCTGCTTATTATATTGCTGTTGCTGCAGATCAGATTTATGCAAGCCCTGCAAGCATGGTAGGCTCTATAGGTGTTATCTATAATGGTTTTGGATTTGTAGATTTAATGAATAAAGTAGGGGTAACTCGGCGGCTCCAAACTGCAGGTGCAAATAAAGGATTTATGGATCCTTTCTCTCCAGAAAACGATGCTCAAAAACAAAAATTACAAGTAATGCTTGATATAGTTCATCAGCAATTTATTAATCGAGTTAAAGAAGGACGAGGAACTCGGTTACATGTAGATGATGAGCTTTTTTCTGGTTTATTTTGGACAGGAGATCAGGCCTTAGATAAGGGCTTAATTGATGGTTTTGCTAGCAGCGGTCAGCTAGCGCGCGATACCATTAAATTAGATAATTTAGTAGATTATACTTTTAAACAAAACCTTTTTGATCGAGTAACCAAAGGTATTGGTGCAGCTATTGCTAATGAATTACCTGAAAGTTTGGGAATGAAACCTGGGTTTAAATAATTAGAAGGGCGTGTTGACAATTACTCCTGCCTGATGGCGCGTAAACGGTAAGGATGAATTGTAAATACGCTCTAATTCTTCAAATAGAAAAAGAAGAGAATTGTTGCTTATCTAGTTCTGATTTAAATAAATTGCTGAGTCCATCACTCGAGTTTAGCCATTTTTCCCTAATCCGTTCGCCCTGAGGAGCGTGCGTAGCA
>CAMFHA010000050.1 GCA_945952115.1 uncultured Legionella sp.
ATTGAATACTATAAATACTATATTAAAAAAGAGCCTTTAATATAGATAATCAGACTTAAGATATTTCCGTTCAGAGCACTGTTCTTAAGTAGCAATTTTGCCTGTTTCATGACCACCTTCCTGGCTTACACCAAGTGATATCATAATTCTATTTGTCCGCAACACTGCCTAAATACTTAGTCGTTTAGAGCTGGTATCTTCTATTGCTTCTGAATTGTCTAGAGTTTGAGCTTCGGATAATTGATGTACTGTAAATAATAGTGGTGCAGTATTATCTGCCGTCGCTTTCCACATTGCTTTAAAACAGTTGTCCCCAATCAATTCCCATTCTGGTAAAAACCCAGGATAATTTTTATGAAGATAACTTGATTTGCACCATGTTCCAAAAGGAGGATTTTTATTAACAATATTCTTTACTTGTTCTAACGTGTCATGACTTCCTGCAATCAGACCCGAATCCTTTCCTATGAAACATACTCCAGAAATTTTTAATGTTTCAAATGTTTTTTGCAACATGTCTTCAAATGTTGTGAGTGCTTTTAAAGAATCATTAATAGAACAGGCATAAATATATAAAAGAGGAAATTCCAGTTGTTGCATCTTCAAAACTTCTAATCCTTGGGCATCTTTAGCTTGTTGAAATTTTTGAAGCATTTCTGTATTTTTTTCTTGTATTTCTTTTTCTCGGCGAATCATTTCTCGGTTAAGATATGAGATTCCATCAGAAGCTTTTTTGATTTCCATCATTGGAGTTTTGGCCAGTTCAAAGGGTTTTCCAAAAGAAAAACACAGAGACGGGGTTTCCTTTTCTATGGTGTATTTTTGGTTAGCTAATGTGACAATGGTGTTGATATAACTCCATTCTTTGGTGAGGCCTAAAAAATTAATGGCTTCAGTTCCTTTGCGATTACCATAATTCACAATATTTTCTGAAGATGCAGCGGTTGATCTTGCAAGATTCATTGCGTTTTCTATTTTATTCAACTCATCTTCATGTCCGGAAATATATATAAGATGCGAATCTCCTTGTCTTTGAAGATATATGATACAAGAAATTTGAAGTTCGTTTAATACGCCATGCAGTAACTGAGCCAGATCAGCTGTTTCGCTCAATCCTGATTTAAAATCATGATTGTGTATGCAGGCTCTGCTATACACAATAAACGCAATAAATCCTTCGTGTGATTGTCAACAATAGTATAATTTAATCCAAAATTTTGCCTTGCTTCTATAAATTTTTTTGCCACCTGGCCGTCGATGATATCATTCTGTCGGTCTCTTTCCTGTTTTTCATAATTCTTTTTTCTTTGTTGATTTTGTACTCTATTTAGATAGTCGTCTGTTTCAAAGCGATCCACATGATCAATAGAATCTATTCGGTTAATCGCAAAGGGTTGGCCAAAATTAAGTTCTTTATAGTAAGAAACATTATTTTTAATTGACTCTTCGCATAAAGCTTGTATCTGCTTGGTCATTTCTCGATATTGTTTATTATTTTTATCTATCGAGGTAACTATTTTTTCTATTTTATTGAGCTCTTGTTCTGGTCCGGAAATATATAATTTTTGATTATATTCGGCACCTTTAATATAAAAAACACAAGAGATTTCCAAAGCTTCCAGAATGAGCTCCACGAATTCGCTTAGGCTAGAAAATGAATTAGATTCTAAAGTCGGATTTTTTTAACAGGCGGCTACATACAATGCAGGAAGAACATTGTTACTAAAGGATAGCCAAATGCTGAGAGGAATATGATAAGTAAATCCAAATTTTTTTCTTGCCTCCAGATAAGGATCGTTGGACTGATTCAATCTGGGTTCATTAAAAAATGATTTCATATTGTACCTTATTTATTAATAAATGTATGTAATATTTTCACATTATACTATTTTTGGCCTATGCAAGCCACAACTACCTATGAATTAATACATCTATAGAACACTGACCTACTGACTTTCATCGTTTCACAGATTTTTTTACGGACATTTTCCCTGAACGCCGTAACTCTGCTTAGATCTTATAGAAATTACTGCTCCTGAAGAGCAACAAATGCGTAATGATAATCAACCTAAGCCTTGCTGACCATTTCAATAGATTCTGTCAAACATACTAATTGTGGAGTATATTTCTTTTCTTTGCACACACAGTGCGGATATCGTTGTAGAATTTTGCCCTATTTTTTCTGATTAGTTTCAAGATGAATGTTGTGACTGAGAAACTGGCTCATACTGAAAGTCATGAGGGTGTTCTTGGGCAGCACTTGATGCAACGAAAAAAGCATTGGTTCGCATGATTACCCAAGATTCATCATTAAAGTTCTTTAAACGTCATCCATAATTTATTCTCAAAATCATATAGCTTGCATTGTTTAAAAATACTGAGCACTTCATGGAGCTTAAAACGATATTCATGAAAATAAAATCCATATTTTTCTTTTAACGCATTGTGAGCATACGGTAAATTATAAAAAGGAATACGTGGATCTAAATGATGAGGAATATGAATCATGATGTTGTGCAGTAAAAGTCTTGATAGTTTTGAACAATGAATAATAGTGCTACAAAACAGAGCACTAACGGAATGAGACCATTCATTTTTTAAATTAAAAAAAGGCATACTAGGATGGGTATGGTGTAAATAAATAATAATGGCAATAAAATAATTAAAAATAATAAAAGGAACAATCACCGCCAGTAAGATACCGCTCACTCCATCAGCAAAAAAATAAGATACTATCGACAACAATAAAGCATAGAGTACAGTAAACATTTTGCCTTGCTGATAATAACTCTTTTCTTTGTTATTTTTCCCTGGATTAAAACGCAACATCTGCTGCCACCAAACTCTTCGTAAATAATGAAAAGCACTGGTAAAAAAACAGCGTTCAACTCGATAAAGAGCCTGTTGTATTTTAGATAGTGATTGATATTCACTTACTGTTAAAGGACGCCATATCCAATCAATAGGAGAAAAAGAGGCAAATCCATGATGAACTTTATTATGACCAAAACTCCACAACCGATAAACGTTTAAAGAAGGAAGCATTGCTATGGTTCCTAATATTTCTGCCACCTTGTTATTTTTAAAAAGTGCCCCATGAGCCGCATCATGAGCCCACACAAAAAGCATTGCTGTGGAGAGGCCTGAAATTAAACTTCCGACTACTTTTAGTTTTAAACTAAAAGATGAGAAGATAAGGGTTAGCCCACATAGAAATAAAAACAAATCAAAAAAATACCAAAAGAAATTTTTTACATAAGAACGCTTATAACATCTTTCTGGAATGACTGTACGTGCATCAGATGATTTGATTAATTTTACCTCGTTCCATATTTTTGTGTTCATAGGTACTCCTAAACAGCGTATTGAGGGTAACAAAACAACACCCTTTTAGATTTGGTATGTTATCGAATAATTATTTTAACTATTTTTCAGCAAGACGCCTTGATCTAGATCATTGAATTTGTGTTCAATTTTTGCATTGAAAGAAACAAAAACTCTAAGATAATCACATTACACTAGGATGCCAGCTATTGTTTCCAGTTGAGCTAGTTGAAGAAATTTAATTTTTTTATGTTCAATAGAGATAATTTTACTTGCTTTAAATTGGGTGAATAGACGACTAATCGTTTCTGCTGTTAGTCTTAAATAATTTCCAATATCTTGACGAGACATTGGTAAACTAAATTCAAGAGGCTGTTCACTTACAAATAATCGTTTTGATAAGTCAATAAGAAAGGCAGCAAGACGCTGTTCTGCTGTGACGAAATTTAAATAAGTCCCTGTCGTTAATTGTTGACTCATTAAATATAAAACTTGCTTCTGTAGACTAGAGTTAGAGTTTAATAACTCAATAAAAAGACTATAAGGAATTTCACAAACCAATGTTTCTGATAATGCAACTGCAGAAAATAGATAGTTCCCTCGTGCAATTGCTTCAAACCCTAAGATCTCTCCTGGAAAATAAAAACCGTTAATTAATTCATTTCCATCCCTATCAATTTCATAGGTTTTTAAACATCCAGACTGAATCGCATACAAACTATGAAATGTATTTTGAGGAACATAGAGAGGTTGTTTTTTTTTAAGAAGAAACTGCTGTTTTACAGCAGAGTTAATTTGATGTATCCATCGTGGATTAACTTCCTCTAAATGACAAAAAGGAGAGAATCCACAACTCGAACAAGAAGATATAGAGTTTGCTTTATTGTTCATTAAGACACGATCTGTTTCTAAAATAATATATTTTATCTTATTTTTAAGCTTTTTAAAGTTTTTTCATGATGTAGATCAAGGTATTAACCTTAATGTTGCAGATACAATGAAATTCAAGATGATAAAAAACTCTTTTTCCATAAGCAACTCAAGAGGTGATTAAATGATTCCTGCAACTGATGTAGTCGATTTGTCTCGATTACAATTTGCGTTAACTGCACTGTACCATTTTTTATTTGTCCCATTAACTCTTGGTTTTTCTGTGCTTCTAGCAATTATGGAAACTGTTTATGTGATGACAGGTAAAGAAATTTGGCGACAAATGGTTAAGTATTGGGGCATTTTATTTGGAATTAATTTTGTTCTAGGAGTTGCCACAGGTTTAACGATGGAGTTTGAATTTGGAACAAACTGGGCTTATTACTCACGCTATGTAGGTGATGTTTTTGGCGCCCCACTAGCCATTGAAGGATTAATGGCATTTTTTTTAGAAGCTACCTTTGTGGGGCTATTTTTCTTTGGATGGGAACGCTTATCTAAAGGTCAGCATTTAGTGTGTACGTGGTTACTTGCTTTGGGGACTAATTTATCGGCATTATGGATTTTAATAGCCAATGGATGGATGCAAAATCCAGTCGGCGCTTATTTTGATTATCAAACGATGCGCATGGAAGTAAGTAGTTTCTACGAGATTTTATTTAATCCTGTAGCTCAAGCAAAGTTTGTACACACCATTAGCGCAGGTTATGTTACGGGGTCTATGTTTGTTCTATCGATTAGCGCTTATTTCATGTTAAGAAATCGCAATAGTGAGTTTGCAAAACGTTCGATGACAATTGCTGCTTCGTTTGGTTTAGCCTCAGCATTATCTGTTGTTGTCCTTGGTGATGAAAGTGGCTATCTTGCCAATGACGATCAGAAAATGAAAGTAGCGGCTATGGAGTCTATGTGGGAAACAGAAAAGACCCCTGCCAGTTTAACTCTTTTTGGCATTCCAGATGAACAAACACAAACAACCCGATATGCGATTAAAGTTCCTTATGTTTTAGGAATTATTGCAACCCGCTCATTTAATACGCCTTTGCTAGGCATTAATGAGCTCATTGAGGATGGCAAAGAACGAATTAAAGACGGCCTCTTAGCCTACAACGCGTTAAGTACCTTACAAAATGATCCGAATAATGAAGAAGCAAAAAAACATCTGCAAAACCATGTCAAAAATTTAGGTTATGCACTGTTGCTAAAAAAATACACCACCAACCTCAGTGCAGCAACTGATGCGCAAATTAATCAAGCTGCTCAGGGTTTAAAACCTAAGGTTGCACCACTCTTTTTTTCATTCAGAGTGATGGTGGCCTGTGGGTTTTATTTTATTTTGCTGTTTGCTCTTGGTTTTTACCTTTCAGCTAAAAACAAATTACATACTAAGCGATGGTATCATCGAATAGCCTTTTATTCCTTACCATTACCATGGATAGCCGCAGAGCTGGGTTGGGTAGTTGCAGAGTACGGGCGACAACCGTGGGTGGTGCAAGGAGTGTTACCGACCTTTATGGGCGCCTCTTCTTTATCTCTAGGCCAAGTACTCACTTCACTCACTGGATTTGTATGTTTTTACACTATCTTAGCCGTAGTTGAGCTCTATCTGATGGTGAAATACATTCGACTTGGACCCGATAACATGCTTACTCATTAGGAGTGTACAATGATTTTAGATTATGAAACTTTGAGAGTTATTTGGTGGGTACTATTAGGCGTTTTACTCATTGGGTTTGCTATTATGGATGGTTTTGATCTCGGTGTTGCCATATGGCTGCCCTGGTTTGCCAAAACAGATACAGAGCGCCGTATCTTAATTAACACAGTTGGACCTACTTGGGAAGGAAATCAAGTATGGCTTATTCTTGGTGGTGGAGCAATTTTTGCAGCATGGCCCGATCTTTATGCGCTCTCCTTTTCAGGGTTTTATTTGGCTATGCTGGTTGTTTTATTGTCTTTAATTTTAAGACCAGTGGGGTTTAAATACCGCTCTAAACTAGATAATCCTCTTTGGAGATCCACCTGGGATTGGCTACTTTTTGTTGGAGGGTTTGTGCCCGCTCTTATTTTTGGCGTAGCTGTAGGCAACGTACTACAAGGCGTCCCCTTTTATTATGACGATAGCTTAAGAGTACTATACACCGGTACTTTCTTGCAGCTGCTTAATCCTTATGCTCTGTGTTGTGGAGTATTGTCTGTACTCATGCTGGCCATGCATGGTGCATTTTTTATGCAAATAAAAATAGAAGGATCCTTGCAGCAAAAAGCGAGAAAAGGCGCTCGTTATGCAGCCTTATTAATGAGCTTACTTTTTGTCATTATGGGTTTTTGGACTCATCATATCGATGGCTATGTATTAAAAAGTGTGATGCATCATGATGGTCCATCGAATCCTTTATACAAAGAAGTGGCTACACAATTAGGAGCCTGGTTTACTAATTATAACGATATGCCAATAGCCTTATTAGTCCCTATCTTAAGTCTCACCTGTGCATGGCTGGCTATTGTACTGGCTGATAAGGCATTACTAGCATTTACATTAAGTAGCTTAAGTGTTGGCTCATTAATCGCCACGGTAGGTGTGAGTATGTTTCCCTTTATTCTACCCTCATCAACACACCCCAAGCATAGCTTAATGGTTTGGGATAGCTCATCTAGTCAAACGACTTTATTGATTATGCTCATTGCAACCGTCATTTTTCTACCAATTATTCTAGCATACACCGCGTGGGTTTATCGTGTTCTTCGCGGCAAAGTCAATGCAAAAACCATTAAAGAACAAACGACTTCATACTAATCATTAAGGAGCAAAAAAATGTGGTATTTCTCTTGGATTCTTGGAACAGGGCTCGCTTGCTTCTTTGCTATATTAAATGCCATGTGGCTGGAATTAAGAGATAGCGAGAATTAATAGGATGAGCAGATTAAGTCATGCAAATAAAAAAGATAGTATCATTATTGATGCAGAACCAATAGCATTAAGCTTTGCAGACTCACTAGCTAACACAGGCCTCAAGATTACTATAATCGATAAATTGCCGATTAATCAATGTACTTTACGGCTCGTGAATCAAGATTTTCTACCAGTACTCATCACAAAGGCTGCTTCATGTTTTTAAACGATGTTTCAGAGCAACTAATATTAAACTACGAGGGTCAGTATCCAAGATACACAAGCTACCCCACTGCCCCGCATTTTTCCCCAGAGATAAACGGTGCGATATATGCACAATGGCTTCAGACACTTCCATCACAAGATAAACTATCACTTTATATTCATATTCCTTTTTGCCGTCAATTGTGTTGGTATTGTGGATGTTCTACTAAAATAACTAACAACGATGTGTCTATTGCTGCCTATATTAAAGTTTTGAAGAAAGAAATAGCATTAGTAGCTTCGTTCTTATCATCTAAAAACCACTGTGTAACGCACATTCATTTTGGCGGAGGCTCACCAACACTATTATCACCTCAACTATTTTTAGATTTAATGAACACCATTCATGCTGCATTTAATGTAGAAAATCATGCAGAAATAGCCATAGAAATCGATCCTCGTACTGTTAATGAGGAAAAAATAAATGCTTATGCTACCGCACACGTTAATAGAGTCAGTATTGGTGCGCAGGATTTTAATCGCGAGGTGCAACAAGCCATTAATCGTGAGCAATCGTTCAAATTAGTTCAATCATCTATTAGCTTGTTTCACCAATACAACATTAATAATATAAATCTTGATCTAATCTATGGATTACCAAAACAGACGATAGAGAGTATTAAAAACAATATAGAAGCTGTTTTTCTGTTAAATCCTAGTCGAATTGCATTGTTTGCTTATGCTCATATTCATTGGATGAAAAAACACATGCGGCTCATTCAAGAAGAGCATCTACCTGATGATGCCACTCGAATAGAGATGTTTTCTGTTGCTAACGAACAACTTAAACAAGGAGGGTATTTGCCTATTGGCTTAGATCACTTTGCTAAACCAACTGATTCTATGACTCAGGCATTGAATACAAAAACATTGAAACGAAATTTTCAGGGATACAGTGTTGAGACTGCTCCACATCTCATTGGGTTAGGCACCTCTTCTGTCAGTCAATTAAACAATGGATATGTACAAAACACATCCGATCTAAGGCATTATAAAAACACTGTCTTGAGTAATCGATTACCCATTACTCGAGGAATAGCGCTTTCCATAGAAGATCGATTAAGAAAAAGAATTATTGAACACATTATGTGTTATCTGGAGGTTGACCTCAAAACACAGTGTACTTTGTTTCATTACCCACTTGATTATTTTGCTCAAGAACTTCGCTCGCTAGATCCTTTAGTCAATGATGGTCTAGTTTCCATTACTAATGGCATCATTCGTATACACCCTAAAGCAAGACAGATAACTCGAGTTGTAAGTAGTTATTTTGATCGTTTTTTTAAAAACCAGGCGCAACAACACTCAAAAATGACTTAAAAGGCCTTAAATTCTGGAGAATGAGCTGTGATGCAAAAACTCAAGCGATTATACGTATATTTGCAAGTCTTAATGGTTTTTTACAGTGCTTCTGAAAGCACAATCAAATAAATGTTATTCGTTGTTTGTTTGATAAAGATTCAAGTTCACGCAGCTCAAATGCTTTTTGTGCTGAAATAATTTGTTCTATTTTCTTAGCTTCAGATAAGAGCGCCCTTTCTTCTTCAGTTAATTGAATGAGTTTATTTTCTTTGTTGTTCATTTGTTATTTAGTTCCTTAAATCTATTTTTTAATCTACAGCATTTCCCACTAAGCTTTATACTTCGTTGCATTCTCACTCGGCTTCAGTCATGTACTAGTGTACACTCCTTCGCCTCCTTCAAATGCGTCTCGTCTAAAACTTAGTGGACAATGCTATATAAAGTCAGATGGTGATATTGATGCATTTTTTTCTTTGCTCGAATATGGTTTCTTTTTGCCCTGATATACTAAAAATAAGTCATCATGAGTTATATTCAAAAAAAGATTTAATTGTTTTGATTATCTCATCTATATCCTCTTTAGTAATATCTAAATGAGTAACACAACGTATAAAACCCGTTTTATTAGGCTGTTTAGGGAATAAAATGCCTCGTTCATTCAAATAGTTTTGCAATTCAAAATAATTTTGTTTTATTTTAATAAACACCATATTGGTTTGCAAAGCATCTAGATCAACTTCTATTTCGTCAAATTCTGCTAAAGAATGAGCCAAATAAGCTGCATTGTCATGATCCTCTTTTAAGCGTTTTACATTATTTTCCAGTGCATAAATTCCTGCTGCCGCCAATAAACCTGCTTGACGCATTCCACCACCTAACATTTTGCGCCAGCGTCGTGCTTTTTTTATTAAAGCTTCAGAACCACACAGCACAGATCCCGCAGGCGAACCTAATCCTTTAGATAAACAAATAGAAATAGAGTCAAAATGAGAACTAATATCACGTAAGCTCACCCCTAATTTCACTACTGCATTAAAAACTCTGGCTCCATCAAGATGAGTGTTTAATTGATGATCTTGGCAAAATTGCTTCACCTCTTGAAGATATTTGAGAGATAAAACTTTTCCTGCTGTAGTATTTTCCAAACAAAGTAATCTTGTGCGCGGATGGTGATCATCAATCGGTTTAATGGCCATAGCGACTCTGCCTAAAGGTAAGCTTCCATCCACATCAAAATCAAGGGGTTGGGGCTGTATACTACCTAAGACAGCAGCTCCTCCTCCTTCCCACATATAAGTATGAGCAGATTGTCCAACTATATATTCATCACCTCGCTCACAATGAGCCATTAAAGCAATTAAATTAGTTTGTGTTCCTGTGGGTGCAAATACAGCAGCCTCCATTCCAGCACGTTCTGCAATCATACTTTCTAGAAAGCGAACCGTTGGATCTTCGCCATAAACATCATCTCCCACTTCTGCATTTATCATAGCCGTAAGCATTGCTTGACTGGGCTTGGTAACAGTATCACTTCGTAAATCAATAAGCTTCATAATTTGGATTTAATACCTTCTGTGAAATATTAATTCACCCGATTATATCCTTTATTTTGCTCAAAATCAGTTGCTTGAATTACAATTATTTACTAATGAATAGTCCAGGTAACAATAGCGCCTGTATAATAAGAAACCTTGCTTTGATTGCCATACCAAAATTGACAGATTGGTAAAGAAATACCAATTTGGGCAACCATTTTGGAAGTGGATAAGTTAAGCGATGGGGTTGCATAAATAATATTTCCACCCGTATTGGGAATAACATGAGAAGCCAATTTATTTTTATCGCTATATTGGCCATTTAATTCTACTAAACCAAAAAATATGTATTTATTGGTTAATGCACTAATAGTATGCCCTAGTCCTAAATTATAATAATATTGTGCTCCTTGATGAATAGAGTCAGATTGATTTATTAATAAGACTCCTGGTGCAATAAATCCGTACCAATCAATCAAAGTACGTGAGTAAGTTGAACCAATGAAGTAGCTCATTGCATTAAAATTGGATGGAGCACTTTTTCCTGAAAATCCAGAGGCACGATGGTTTGTATTAATTTTCTTAGAAGCTTCACTTAACTTACTAGTAGGAAAGCTAGGAGAGAAAATAATAGTTGCCTGATCTGAATATTGTTTATTTTCATAGCTGTAAAAAGCATATTCTAAATCGATAGCTAAATCGCTGATCCCCGATATCGTCTTTATGCCATTGTTATAGCTTAAAACAATAGGAGCAGTGAGCATTATAGAGGCTGAGTCAGTTATACCATAAAGAAGTGAAGGAGTACCTATCGCAATACGTTGTGTTTGACTATATGAGTAACTAGGATTATAAGAAGCAGTAAATTGATTTTTATCGATAATATTTTGACCAAAAGAAAAAAAAGGAGCTGGTTGTTGTGAAGTCGGTAAGGAAAAATTTCCGATGGACGGCGGAGTAGCTGCTATTATATTATTCATCAAGAGCATGAATAATAAAAAAAACAATATAATCTTAGAAAGATGTCGGTAAGATAGAGTGATAAAAGTACACATTATTAATTCTAGTCCATGTAAGCAAAATTCAGTAAATATCTTAGAAAGAAGTGCTAAAAAATAACTTACTCAGGGTAAACGTACATTATAAATCCAAAACACTTACGTTAATTGTATTATCGACCAATACTCATTTTTACTCGGTTTGTAATAATGCCTTGGCTTACTCGAGCATTAATGCTTATCTACTTGGAGCAGTAAACTGACCTAAAATACGTATTGTCTTTTTAACATCTGCAAATGCTGTATACAATGGATTTATTACTAAATTAAATTCCTCTGGTACTATTACTGAAGGAATAGCCATAGCCAAATACTCGTTCGGATCATAAAAATTTTTCGCAGCAAAATCGCGATTCATCTTTGGTGAAGGTGTATCTTTCCACTCTTTAGGTAAATCAGAGATAGTGTATTTAATGATCAATTCATCTGGAATTTCAATCGAAAATTTATAATAACTAAAACCGGATACTGAAAGACCATTATGTGATAACCACTCCAATGTACAAAGAGATATTGATTGGGAACAATATATAGATTTTGTCCCTTTGTGATTCCATCTACCCGCAACGTATAATCCACCCTCACCAGAGAATACGGCATTGGCATGTTGGATTTGAGATCCTCTAAACCAAATAGACATTAGCTATAGATCCCATACTTAATTTGTAATAATGCTTGATCTACAAGACGATGCCCTGCTTCTGTATCCAGTAAATCCATTGGGATTTGATCTCCTAATGAAGGAATTTTTTTATAAAGCCATCCCTTAGCTTCTTGGCTGCCTAAAATTTCCTCTGCATTTTTTACAACAGAGATTAATCTTAAAAATTTCTCTGTAGAAGCCGAATCGAGTAACTTATGGTCTTTTTTCTTTGCAAAATAGGTAGAGGTCGTAATTTTTAAGCGACTAAGAACATCCTTAACCACAAAAGATTGATCGTTTAGAAAACTTTCAATCAACTCAGGATTAATGCCTTTCCTAATTATCTCTATTTCTTTAATAGGATCTTTAAAATAATTCATTAGTTTATTTGCACTAGACAGCATGATAGTTCTCCTCTTAAAAACATTATAGGTCTAAATTAAGCATTATTCAATTCCAAATTAAGAATATAAAAATGGATTGGTGAGTTAAATTAATTGAGATTTTATTTACTGCCTCCCCTACTCACAAATATAATACAAAATAAAGAAAAAATGAGTTAAGAAATATGGTTAAATTATTAAAAGCAGCTAATTAACCCAATCGTTAAATGACCTTTACCAGGCTTGGCGATTAGATCGATTAGGTCGATCAATGGCTCATTTAGTGAGATTAGTCGAAGATCTAGGTAAGAAAGGAATCGGATTTCGATCGCTCTGCGATGGTGCTATTGATACAATAACAGCATCAGGAGAATTGATTTTTAATATTTTTTCTTCTTTGGCTCAATTTGAGCGACGATTAATTCAAGAAAGAACCAAGGCTGGCTTAGATGCCGCACATGCAAGAGGTCGAAATGGAGGAAGAAAAAAAATTGCACCAGATAATCCTAAAGTGCTTACCGCTAAACATATGCATAAAAATCATGGAATGAGCATCGATGATATATGCAAAACCCTAAAAATTTCTCGCGCCAGTTTTTATCGGTACCTTTTTCTAAGTGGAGATAAATCTTAATGAATATACAACGAATACTGCATGGTTCCGTAGTGTCACCTTTTGTACGCAAGGTTTGGATAGTACTAAATTTAAAAAATTTGGATTTTGAGTTTAATACAATAATTCCTTTTCTAAATGATCATAAAAAGGCTCTCTTAAAATTAAATCCACTCGGCAAGACACCGGCTTATCAAGAAAATGATTTTCTACTTGCGGATTCATCAGTAATCTGCGCTTATTTGGAGAAAAAATACCCATCTATTCCAATCTATCCTTCTGATCCAGAAGGTTATGCTCAATGCTTATGGTATGAAGAATATGCTGATACAGTATTAATACCTACAACTATAAGTGTTTTTTTTAATAAATTGCTCGCTGTAAAATTTGGGCAGATACCTGACGAAGAAGCGATACAAAATGCTATAGAAACAAAGCTTCCAAAAATTTTTAATTACCTCGAGCAACAGGTTAAAAATAAAAAATATTTGGTGGGAGATAGCCTTTCTTTGGCTGATATTAGCATTACAGCATCTTTTATAAATTTAGAATTAGCAGGATATACTGTAAATTGCGAACGATGGCCTTCCCTAAAATACTATGTAGATGAAGTAACGAAAGAGTCTTTTGTAAAGAAAGCTATTATTGAGGTAAAGGAAAGGATGCAGAAATAACAAAAAATTACGATTAAACTAGGGGCTGCTCTTAGAGTACCTTTTCGTTCCAATGATTGTCAGCCCCCAATCAGTTCGAGACGGCGCTAACGCGCCTCCTCAGCATGAACGGATTAAACCTGTGCTTTTGAGTATTTGTCAACAAAAACTTAAGGCTAATTGGAAGGACAAGCCGCGGTACGTAGGGAGCTTGAGTGTCAGGCTAATTGGAAGGGGCAGCCAACACGCATACGATATAACATTGATTCAACCATCATACGAAGATTTGGCTTGTTATAAATCTGATGTTGTAGCATGATCTCCTTTAGCTTCAACCACAGCCCCTCACTGAGCATTAGTCTAGCCATTGCAAACTCATTTTATATTTGATATTAAAATCGTTATATTACGAGTTTGTTCTTATTAATCAATGGAATGAAATACTTAATTGGTTTTATTTTTAATTTGACCATCTCCTAGATGGGAATGAATTATAAACACGCCCTAATTGATAGCATTTTCATTAACATGACTTTGGAGAGTATAATACCTGCTTTGGAAGTTGTGTCTGCAGCAACTTATATTTTAGGAGAAGTACAGTATATTTCTTCAAATGACTGAGGCATTCTCTTCATTCTAAATATACTTTGCTCTGATAAAACATTCTGCGCAAGTTTCTCATCAAAATTTTTCTCATGAAGAATCGTATTTAATCGATCAGCTTGATCTTTCTTAAAAAATGTCTTTTTAAGCCTCATATGTTCTATTTCTATCTTGCTCTTAACAGTTTTGTTTCTTATTTTTTCATCAATCATTGAGGATGATAGATTAGTTTGAAGATATTGCATAAGCTTGGTGCCATTATTATCAGGATTGTTAATGTAATTTTTGAGTATTTGTACTTGTTTTTCTCTGCATAGATTTTTTGCATGAGATTCAATATTATTACTTTTATAAAGATTGCAAGTTCTTAAAATTGAATCATCTAAAAACCATTGATGCTTTTTAATAGATTCATTTCGCAAAGTTTCTATTGTTTTTCCCATTCCATGGTTTTTCATATAACTAATCAATTCAATATAATTTGAGCAGAGTTCAGAGATTTTTTTGCATTCCGCAATTTTTGGTCTATCGTCACCATAATGTGAATTATAAGTATTAATAAAAATTTCTATAGCATCTTGTATAGTACTATTAACTCCCCATTCACTATTTCCAATTAACTCCTCTTCTACTTCATTAAAGACTTCCAATGCATGCCTTAATTCCTTATCTCTATTGCGATTTTTATTTTGAATCAAAATTTGATTTCTAATCCAAAAACACAATTTAAATTCTTTCAAAAAATTTTCTACTAGTTGAGATGAGCTTAATTCTAAATGCTCATTTTGGTATTGTTTATATTGCTCTTCTAATTGAGTTATTGAGATAGAAAATCCCTTTTCATAATCAGCAAAATATAAATCTGACGCTACAGTTTTACTATTTATAGATTGAAAAATATCTTGATTGGAAATTCCGTGAATAATAGTATCAAACAGCTCTGGATTGGTAACAATTAGCTGCTCTAATGTAGAAATTAATTGGTCTTTTTTTTGTTGAGTGATTGGTTTTCGAGTAAAAACATCTGAAATTGTATAAATAATTGGCCAAATAATAATATTAGGAATAAAAAGTATAAACTCTATAAACCATATGGGAAGAGGACCAACCTCAGAATGAACAGCTCTGCGTGATTTATCGTTTTGTTGATCATGAAGCAAGCCTAGCCATATTTCTTCATTGAAAGTTTTATTTTTTTTATATAAAAGCTGATTATATTTACTGGTTAATTTATCAGGGTAATTTTCAAAATTATAAAAACTATTATTCCAAAAACGTTTTATATTTAACCAATATAATTTTAAATAATCATTGAATGTATACATCTGGCCTTCTCCACAAATTTATCTGTCATTATACCATGCGATAAATTTTGTTGCAATTAGATTGACAAATGTTCACAAGTAGATGAACTATACCCAAAATGTTTCAAGAAGCGAAGTTTTGGACGTTAAAAGCGATAGACCAAAAATTGCATCTTGAAACATTTTGGGTATAGAGTATTAAAGAATAAATGCGGTTGAAGGCTGGCTTATTGCTTCCTCTATATTTACTCGGCCATAATATTTTTCTAGTCTTTTTACTTCTCTAAATGTTTTTGAGGGTGTACTAATGCAAGAAGGAGGAAAACAGCCTGCACCTATAGTTCCGAAATAGAATAAACTACTTAAGGAATTATAAATGCTACATAGTTCATCTAATTTTCGAGCATCGGGGAAAAAATAATCAATTGCAAAATTAGCAGCATCACTACAATTGTTTGTAAAAAAATTAAAGTGCTTATTAGAAAAATTTTTTTCATAAGCACTCTTAAAATCTGCAAGTGATTTATTATGATCTGTACAAAATAGGGTAACTATGCTTCTATCACAAGTCTCCTCCATTCTCTGAGAGTCAGGTATAATGGAGTACAATGGGGCATTTGTTTTATTTATGCCTTTTGGAATATTGCTAACAAAGTATGTTTCATTATTAACAAGATCTGTGATAATAACAGAAGCGTGTTGTGCCCAATCAAATAAGAGATATTTTCCATTAATTATTAGTGTAATGCGTAACATACTTTAGTTTCAGAATAAGAGTCTTGATATTTTTCTTTTAATAAGTTAACTGCTTCAACAATTTGCTCCACTTCCCCTTTCTCAGTCCAAAAACTTTGAAAAGCTAATGGATAAGACTTTAATAATTTCTTTTTAGAAAAGGAACAATCGTGATCCAAAGAGTTTAACAATTCCATTAGCAAGGCTTTTTTTTGTTGATTTTTTTCACTTTGTATCTGTGGTTGTATTCTATTATAAATGTTAATTTTTTCTTTAATTATTTTCTGAAGAAAAATTAAACCTTGATCAAAGGTTTTATGTTGAATTTCTTCAGAGTAATCCTTTTTAGTAAATAATCGTTGATAACTGTCATTCTCTTCATTATTCAATTGCTTTGTGTATTTTAAATCTGGCGGAAAAATATATACTTTTTCTTCTTCAAACTTAGGTTTATCCAGGTCAAAATAAGCTTTTATTTGATTGCGCCAGCCAGAAGGTAAAATCTTCCATAATAAATTAACAGAGGTCATTCCAATAGCAGTTAAAGCACAAGCAGAACCGATTGCTGGAGCAATTGGAGTTAACATAACAAAAATTAACGTTCCAGTTACTGCAGTAATGATTCCTAAATGGAATAAATTATTAAGTGCAGCCTGTACATAGTGTATTCTTTGAACGGAGTTATCTAAAGATTCATAGGCACGATAACAGTTTAAAGCCAATACAGTTAGTTGATGAGTAAAGGCAACACCTACACTAGCAAGAAAAAACCAAGGGCCTAAAGCAAAATTAAGCTCATAATAATTTGCTATAACTGCGCCAAATAAAGAAATACTTGATAAAGTAGCGCATAATGAAGAAACAATAAAACCAAACCAACGATCAAAATTTTTATTACTTGCTTTTGATAATTCTAAACCATTAATTAGAGCCAAAGTTGTCGCTAATAATCCTATCATAGGCAGCATGACAAAATATAAAGGAGAGCCGTTAAATACAAAAAAAATATCCTCATCTGACATGACAGCGAATAAAGCCATTTCATGCAGATCTTTAGTAGTAGCAATCATTTTTTTAAGCAAGTTAAGAAACATGATAATCATCCACTCTTTTATGTAAGGCACTAAGTTAACGAGTTCTAATAGGTCACTTCGTTTAAATTCCTAACTAGATACCCGTTAGTGAACTTAGCGCTCTTTTCAATTTCTACCAGCGAATACATCGACGGTAAGAATAATTTTTAAACTCTCAACTGAGGAAATAAAATTACATCACGAATGGATTGAGAGTTTGTAAATAACATCACCAACCTATCAATACCAATACCTTCTCCTGCTGTTGGAGGTAAACCATATTCTAACGCTTCAATATAATCGCTATCAAAATGCATCGCTTCTAAATCACCAGCATCTTTTTCTGCAACTTGCTTATGAAAACGCTCTGCTTGATCTTCCGCGTCATTTAATTCAGAAAAACCATTAGCTATTTCACGACCTGTAATAAAAAACTCAAATCGATCTGTTTCTTCAGGATTATCCTTACTACGTCGCGCCAGAGGAGAAATTTCCGTAGGATAACCAGTAATAAAGGTAGGTTGAATTAATTGATGCTCAACAGTTTCCTCAAAAGCAGTCATTTGTAATTTACCTAAACCATCAGTGAGCTGATAAGGTAAAGATAAAGAATCTAGGAAGCGACGACAAGATTCAATCGATTCTAATTGCTCTAAAGTTAAACCTTCATGATGTTTTAGTAAGGCTTCTTTAACACTCATCCGTGCAAAAGGTTTACTAAAATCAATAATTAGGCCTTGATATTCAATTTGCTGAGTTCCCATTACCGTATCACAAAGATAACGTAATAAATCCTCAGTAAAACTCATTAAATCTTTATAATCTGCATAAGCTTGATAAAACTCTATCATTGTAAACTCGGGATTATGACGAGTAGAAATACCTTCGTTACGAAAATTACGGTTAATTTCATACACACGCTCAAATCCACCGACTACTAAACGTTTTAAATAAAGTTCTGGCGCAATTCTTAAATAGAGCTCCATATCTAAAGTATTATGATGGGTAACAAAAGGACGAGCAACAGCACCACCTGGAATAGGATGCATCATAGGAGTTTCTACTTCTAGATAAGCATGTTGATCCATAAAATGCCGAATTTCTTGAATTAATCGTGAACGCACTAAAAAGAGTTTACGACTTTCTTCATTAGCAATAAGATCCACATAACGCTTTCGATACTTCATTTCTTGGTCGGCCAAGCCATGAAACTTATCAGGTAGAGGGCGTAATGATTTAGTTAAAAGCGCTACATATTCAGCATTAACTGTTAACTCACCTGTATTTGTTAAAAATAATTCCCCTTTAACTCCAACAATGTCTCCCAAATCCCAATGCTTAAATTGCTCGTATACATCGGGCAAATCATTAGCTCGAATATAAATTTGAATGCGTCCTGAAACATCTTGTATATGAAAAAAGCTTGCTTTCCCCATAATACGACGCAAAACAATTCGTCCTGCAACATCTACCTTAATTTTTCTGGATGTTAATTCTTCTTTTTCAATTTCAGCATGCTCTTTTAATAAATCAGCTGCTAAATGCTTGCGCCGAAAATTATTTGGAAAATCAAAACCGTCTGTACGTAGATTCGCTAATTTTTGCTTACGAATAAGATATACTTCACTTTCATCTAATTGTTCTTCACTCATTCTTCACCTACTCCTGCTTTTAAACTAGCTTCAATAAATTGATCTAAGGCTCCATCTAATACGGCTTGGGTATTACTTGTTTCAACTCCTGTGCGCAGATCTTTCACTCGTGATTGATCTAAAACATAAGAGCGGATTTGTGAACCCCAGCCAATATCAGATTTACTTGCTTCTAAAGCCTCTTGTTCAGCATTTTTCTTTTGCATTTCTAATTCATATAATTTAGCTCTCAACTGCTTCATTGCTTGATCTTTATTCTTATGTTGACTTCGGTCATTTTGACATTGAACAACAATACCTGAAGGAAGATGAGTGATGCGAACCGCTGAATCCGTTCGGTTAACATGTTGACCACCAGCTCCTGATGCTCTGTAAGTATCAATACGTAAATCAGCAGGATTGATTTCAATTTCAATATCATCATCAATTTCAGGAGAAACAAAAACCGCAGCAAAAGAAGTATGACGGCGATTACCTGAATCAAAAGGAGATTTACGTACTAAGCGATGAACGCCTGTTTCAGTACGTAACCAACCAAAAGCATATTCACCTACAAAATGAATTGTTGCACTTTTAATTCCAGCAACTTCACCAGCAGAACACTCAATAAGCTCTGTTTGAAAACCATGTTGCTCGCCCCAACGCAGAAACATCCGCAAAATCATTTCAGCCCAATCCTGCGCTTCAGTTCCACCAGAGCCTGATTGGATATCTAAATAAGCATTGCATGTATCCATTTTTCCTGAAAACATACGTCGAAATTCTAAATTCGCAACTTGCTGTTCGACCGAGTCTACTTCTGCACCAAGCTGATTAATGGTTTCTTCATCACCCTCTTCCCGAGCTAACTCAAATAATTCAGTTAAATCAACAATTGTTTGTTGTAGGTTGATCAATGTAGTTACTATAGCTTCTAACTGAGTACGTTCTCGGCCTAGAGCTTGAGCTTGTTCGGGATTATTCCAAATAGTAGATGATTCTAATTCACGATTGACCTCTTCTAGGCGCTCACGTTTGGTATCAAAGTCAAAGATACCTCCTAAGCGAGGCAACACGCTTATCAAGATCAATTAAGCTTAGATTTATCTGATTCACTTCTAACATCAGCATCTCTGTAATAAAAACAAAAAAAAGATTTTACAAGGAAACAACGTTTACTTCTATAAAACAAATCAAGATCTTTTATATTTTCTAAGTGCGATTGATCTAAATTTGTATTATTTGAAATAAAATATATCGTCTTGCAAGGCTTTTTGTCCATTTCATTTATTAAAAGCTATTTACAAAAATAAAGCGCTCGTAGCATAATTCGAAGCCATATTAGTGGTATTAGATAACCCATAGGATTTAAGTACATGAATCAACTAAAAAAATCAACTTCAGAAAAAAATAAAAAACATATTATGGCTATTATTGCGGCCTCTTCCGGTAACTTAGTTGAATGGTTTGATTTTTATATTTATTCTTTTTGTGCTATTTATTTTGCGCCTATCTTTTTTCCTAGCTCAGATCCTACTACTCAGCTACTTAATACTGCTGGTGTTTTTGCAGTAGGTTTTTTTATGCGCCCTATTGGTGGATGGTTTTTTGGTCGCCTTGCAGATAAAAAGGGACGCAAAGCCGCTTTAATTGCATCCGTAATGATCATGTGCCTAGGATCGTTTATGATTGCCTGTTTGCCTACTTATCAATCTATTGGTAAAGCAGCACCTGTCTTATTAATCATTGCTCGCTTATTACAAGGCTTGTCTGTAGGCGGTGAATATGGTGCAAGCGCAACTTATATGAGTGAAGTTGCCTTAGAAGGACGACGAGGATTTTATGCATCATTTCAATATGTTACCTTAATTGGAGGTCAATTATTAGCTGTTATTTCTTTAATGATACTTCAAACGCTGTTATCCACAGAGCAATTATATACTTGGGGCTGGCGTATTCCTTTCATATTAGGAGCTTTTGCTGCAATTATTGCTCTATTTTTACGAATTTCATTAAAAGAAACTGCTCCTATCCATAAAATGAAAAATAAAGAAGCCGGTACACTTCGCGCTTTAATGAAACATAAGTTGGCTTTTTTAACTGTAGTTAGTTTTACAGCGGGAGGCTCATTAGTTTTTTATACTTATACCACTTATATGCAAAAATATTTAGTGAATACCGTTGGATTAGAAGCTAAAACAGTTAGTTTTATCATGACCAGTGCCCTTTTTCTTTTTATGCTGCTTCAGCCTGTGTTCGGTGCTCTCTCTGACAGAATAGGACGTCGTTCTTCTATGATTTATTTTGGAATATTAAGCATGCTTAGCACTACTCCAATTATGTATACACTGACACAAGTTAATAACCCATATGCTGCTTTTGCATTAGTACTTTGTGCTTTAATAATTATTAGTTTCTATACCTCTATCAGTGGACTAATTAAAGCTGAATTCTTTCCAACTGAAGTGCGCGCGTTAGGAGTAGGACTTTCCTATGCTTTAGGCAATGCAATTTTCGGTGGATCTGCTGAATTTGTCGCCTTAAAATTTAAATCTTTAGGTATGGAATCAACCTTTTATTGGTATGTAACTGTTTTATGTGCTTTTGTTTTTATAGTGGCTTTATTAATGCGAGATCCTGATGCTAAAGGTTTTTTAAGCGCTAAAGGATCTGCAAACGATAATGAAGAATCCTCTTTATCGCACGAGAAAAATTTGTGTGCTAACTAAGGTATGTTTGTTTTTCATTTTCCATTAGCATTACAGGGTAAACGCATCTAAACGTACATTATAAATCCAAAACACCTACGTTCCGCGCTTTATGCTTTCAATTGGCCTTAAGTTTTTGTTGACAAATAC
>CAMFHA010000051.1 GCA_945952115.1 uncultured Legionella sp.
TAATTTCTATCATTGAATACTATGAATACTATAATTAGAAAAGGTCTGATTATCAAAATAATCAGACTTAAGATGGTTTGTTTCGCATAGAGTCCCACCTAATCTCTCATTAAATTTAGTTATGCACTAATCGAAACATTACCTATGGATATTAATCATCTCGCATCATTTTCTTCATAAATTTTGATGTAATTTGATATCGAGTACTTCTTCCTCCGCCTGGTAATTTTTCGAAACAACCTTTATCTAGTAAGTCTGAAAGATGCCTTGTTGCTGTAGCCTTACTTACTTTAGTAATTTTTTTATATTGAGCAGCACTAATCCCTTGTTCAAATGCATTATCTTTTTCATCGAACATTAAATTAATAATTTTTATTTGCTCTTTGGAGAGCTCACTATCTTGAAAAGCCTGCCAAAAGAGGCTCTTAGCAAGAGTTTGGTCAATTTTATTGATAGCTGCTTGAATACTACTATCCAAAGTTTTTAAAAACCATAATAACCACATGGTTATATCTGTGGTTTGACGCTGACTTCTTTCTAAAACTTTATAATAATCGTTGCGATTAACAAGAATAGTTGTCGACATAGCGTACAACCGGATACTCTGTTTATCCTCTTGGGCTAAGGCTAAATCGGTTATAGCGCGCGTGATCCGTCCGTTTCCATCTTCAAATGGATGCACTGTTATAAACCAAAAATGACTAATTGCTGCTCGTAATAATGGATCTAATGTTAGTTCGTTTAAGCTTTGGTTGAACCACTCCAAAAACGAGTTTAATTCGTGCTCTAATTGTTCTCTGGGTGGCGCTTCAAAATGTACTGTTGGTTTATCAATACGCCCAGAGACAACTTGCATAAGCTCCTCACCTCTTAATTGTTCTGCGTTAATTCTATATAATTTAGATGCTTCATCATCAGGAAATAACCAATTGTGCCATTGTTGCAAGCGCTCTAGAGATAAAGGTGTGTTTGAATTATTAATAGCATCCCACATCATTTGCGCCAAGCCTTCTGAACGCTCAGTAGTTGGGTAAGGCTGCTTAAGATGTAATCCTATACGCTTTGCAAGTGAAGATCGCACAGATTGTTCATTCAATCGTTCACCTTCTATTGCAGATGATGCAATTATATTTTGCAATAAAGTATCCAAAGCAGACTCCAAGGATATATTCTCTGCTACAGAACCTGTTTTGCCTATTAATACCCCCTGTTTTAATCTAATCTCTCGCAATAAAGGCTGAATGAACTGTTCTTGCCAATGAAATTTTGGCCAATCTACCTGCTGCCAGATCCATTTTATCTGATTATCATTCATAATTTCTGCCTCGTGAGCCAATTAGCAACATTATTCGGCTCATTTTTTGAGTTTAATAATAGAGCCATTCGGCTCACAAATCAAGCCAATAAAAAAATTATTCGACTCAAACTCTATGGAAATTAGCCATATCTTCAATTGATAATTGAAATTGGGAGGGAACGCGCTACACAAGCTTTTAGACCTGTGAAATAGATCACTTACAACCGATATTTCGCAGCACAGTATTTTTTAGCAAAAAAGACGAAGCTGCAGAATGTCGGTTACAACCAAAATATTCTTACAAAAATATATAAAATAGACATACCGATTATTGGTATGATCACAAAACCAAGAAAAAGATGGATCTGAGTTCTATTTTCTGAAGAAGAATTATAAAATTTTTTAAATTTTTTAATTAGAGACATTTAATAAATTTCCTTTTGATTTCATTATTATAACAAAGCTTTAGTAAAGCCAAAATAAATCTAGTTGAAGATATTTGCTTAGTTTATTATTAATCATTTTAAATTAGTTAATCTTATTATTTCTTTTATTTTAGTTTTAAAGGTATTTAAATTGCTAAAAAAAATAACTTATTTTTTAATTCTATTACTTTTTATTCCTTCTTTATCTAATGCCTCTATAACAATTGATTCTAAAGATAATAATGTTAATCCTCATCTCGCCTCCTCTTTAAAGCCCGCATTAATTCTCTATGACTCACAAGGATTTTCGATTAATAATGGCTATATTTTCAGCCTTCTTTTAGCTAATTTATTAGGCCATTTTCGACAAGAATATACAATTCAATCAGTTGAACTATACAAAAAATCACAAATCAATCAATTTAATCCCATTTTTTATTTGGGTACAATTTACAATAACCCCCTACCTCGCCCTTTCTTAAAAGATGTATTAAACACATCACATACTATCGTTTGGTTTGGTTATAATTTATGGCAATTAAATGAATTTTCATCAGTTTTTTCAAAGTTATTTGGTTTTGTCTATGAATATATAGATACCTCAGGATATGAAGAAATTTATTATAAAAATAAGACGTTTGAAAAGAATTCTTTCGAAGTTGAATTAGGTAAAATAAAAATTATTGATCCTAATCTAACGCATGTATATTCTACTGCAAAACATAAAAACGATGTTTCAAATCAAAGTATCCCCTATGTTATTCAAGGACAAAATCTATGGTATTTTGCAGATATTCCATTTACTTTTATCAGTGAAAATAATCGATATTTAATCTTAGCAGATCTGTTATATGATATCCTTAAGATAGATTTTTCTTCTAAAAAACGAGCAATTATACGCTTAGAAGACATTAATCCAACGTCTGATTTAACTCTTTTGCGAGCAATAGCTGATTATTTATATGAAGAACATGTTCCTTTTGGTATGGCTATAATCCCCTATTATGTCGACTCTCTTGGTTATTATAATCAAGGCAAACCTCAGTTTATCAAAATGACAGAGAGCCCCGAATTTATTGAAACGTTAAAATACATGATCTCAAAAGGAGGTTCTTTGATTATGCATGGTTATACTCATCAATATAATCAAATTGCTAATCCTTATTTTGGTATCAGTGGATCTGATTTTGAATTCTATCGAATCCAGCTTGATTCAACATTCACAAATATTATTTTTCAAGGGTCTATTGCAGAGGACTCTCTCGAGTGGGTGCAATCAAGAGTTGCTGCAGCAGAAGCATTATTTAACGAAGCAGGACTCGAAACTCACATTTGGGAAACACCTCATTATCATGCTTCCTTATTAGATAACCAATTTTTTTCTAGTCACTTTAGTGCTCAAATAGGTCGAATTACTTATTATGATAAAGAAGATGAAACTAGCAATGTAGAGCAATTTTTCCCTTATGTTATTCATCGAGATATTTATGGGAATAAAGTAATTCCGGAAAATTTAGGTTGCGTTGCTCCTAATCAATGGTTTAATTTTCCTTCTCGTACAGTTTCTGAAATTTTAGTTTCTGCAGAAAAAAATCTTGCTATCCGAGATGCTTGGGCATCTACTTGTTATCATCCATTTTTAGGCCTTTCTTATTTACAAAAGCTTGTTATTGGCTTAAAGCAACTTGGCTATGAATTTGTTAGTGTTTCAGAAAATTTAGAGTAATCAAGTTTAAAATAATGCAGCCTTTCACTTGCTGTTAAATCTTTTCGTTTTTCATAAAGAGGATGAATTAAGCTCGCCAGCCTATTCTTATTTACCGGATAATCATTAGAATACTTTACTTCAGCCTATTATAAGAAGAAAGAGTCCATTTTGCTATTGCAATGTCTTGCGCGGCAATGCCTGTCAGGTCAGTAATAATTATTTTATCTTGTGCTTTATAGCTTTTAGCTAATATGCTTCCTAACTCTTCTATAGCTTCAGCATTAATGATTCCAGCCTCAATAGCATAATGACTATCACCAAATTTTATCGCTTGAGGTTTGCTATCAACAATGATTTGATCAGCTAATTTAAAAAGTTCTGGTGCAATTTCTTGTTTACCTAGCTCATCCGCACCTAAAGCAATAATATGCATATTTTTTCTAATAGTTTTAATTATTGGTTCACGACTTGCTGTCGTGGTAATAACTAAATCGCTAGCATCCAATAGCTCATCTAAAGAATTGTTGCTATTCCTTCGCCAAATAGTAATAAGGCATTTAGGATAAAGCAGTTGCATTAGTTTTTGTATCATTTTGCTCAAATTACCTGTGCCAATAATTCCAATATGCGTAACTGGAGCAATTTGTGAAGCTACGCAAGCAGCTAAAGCCGTTCTAAGCACAGTTAAATAACCACTATCATATAAAATTGCTTGCAATAATCCAGTAGATTTTGAAAAGATTAATACTGCTCCATCTCCAGCGGGTAAATTCAAATTTTTGTTTTGATAAAAACCAGTAGCAATTTTGATTACAAAAATATCATCTCCTTCATGATAACCTGCCTTTACATGGCAATCACCTGGCGGATTTTTAAAACCTATTTGTAGTGGTATCAGAGTATTAATATATCCTGCAGAAAAATCAATAAAAGCTTGCTTTTGTAGCTGGATTAACGTTACTAAATCATCTTCTAGTGAGGTGCATTTCTCTATATCTGCTTTATTTAATATTTGCATGAATTTCCCTTATTACTTCTGCAATTTTTTCTAAAGCTATTTTGAGGTCTTGAGCCTCAAGTCCAAGTCCGAGTCTAATATGGTTTTCCATATCATAATCATCACCCGCAACAATTAATATGTTCTTATCTTGAAGAATTTTTTGCATTAAATCTCTTGAGCTTATGGGTAATGAATATTTTATATAAACCATGGCACCAGCTTCTGGTTTTTTCCATTCAAAAATCTCTTTAAACTCCTGTGCCCAAGATTCAAATGCAGCGTAACTTTGTTGTACTTTAGTCTTGTTAAGCGCTAAGATTTCTTGGCATCTTGCTTTATTAGATAGCAAGCAGGTAGCTATATAATCACTCATAATATTGGGAGCAATAGTGGTATAGTCTTTACGAATTGAAACTTGCTCTAAATAGGTTTTAGGACCAATAGTCCAACCAAGTCTTAAGCCAGGAAAGCCAAAAGCTTTGGATATACTACTGTTAATAATGGTTTTTTTATATTTCCCATAAATGCTTCTATTGATTTCTCCAAAAATTTCTTCTTCGCGATAAACTTCATCAATCAGTAAATAGGCATCAACAGATTTAGCCATATCAATCACTTTTTCTATTGTTATTTTACTCATATTTTGACCAGTGGGATTATTGGGATTACATAAAGCAATCATTTTGGTTTTAGCAGATAGGTGCTTTGCAATATCTTCCGCCGCTGAATCCCATTGTGCTAGAAATACTTTTGCGCCAAAACATTCCGCTAAGCCTTGTATTTGAAGATAATTGGGAACGACGTAAATAATCTCATCTCCCGCTCCAATCAATGAAAATGCAGCAAAGAAATTTGCTTCAGCAGTGCCATTAGTTACTAATATTTCATCAGATCCACAACCATATTTATTAGCGATCGCCTCTCTAAGCTCATTGGAGCCTTTAGTATTACCATAACCAAGAGGCAAATTTAACAAAATATCAATTTCTTTGTTTGATAAAATATCTTTTAAAGCTAATGGATGCGCACCACTATCGCCCAAATTATAATCAACAATATTTTCGTATAATGATTGATTTCGTTCTAGTAAAAAAGTTTTGATTTGCATGATTTTAATTTCCTTTACGCCATTCTTTTAAGTATTTAAATAAGGTGGCTCGACCCATATCTAATATTTTTGCAATATAATCAGCTGCATTTTTTTCAGCAAAAGCACCTGCTATAAATAACTCATGAACTAATATTTTTTTCTGTTTTGGAGTAAGCGCTTCAAAATGCCAGTTTTTTTCTTCCAACGAATGATGAACAGCGAAATGCAAACGCTCCTGCCAATCATTTTTGAAAAGCATATCAGGCTTTTTTTCTTTAAGATTTGGTAATAGAACTTGGCTTAAATGCTGCATTTGACTAAATACTGAAATATCACAGTTAATACAGATTAATGCTTTTATTTGTTCATTTTCCTTCAGTGGTATAGAAATAGATTTAACTAAACGTCCATCAAAATTAAGTTTAGGATAAATAATTTTCTCTAAGTCATTTTCTATATCATTCACATCGATATCTAATAAAGATGAATCGCCGATATTACGTTTTGATAAATCACCTGCAACAAAAATAATTTTATCAGTTTGAAGGTCGTGGATAACAATCTCTACCAATGGCTTAAGCAACAAAGTGATTGCATTACAAATTGGTATATAGTCTGATATTCTCATAATTATATACTACATAGTCTACTAATAATTAATTATAGACTATATTAGCTATTTTAATCAATGTTTTTGGCATTAGTACAGAAAAGCAGATTAAATGAATATGAAGGCCATTCACTCTGCGATCTGATCAATAACAATAAAACAGGCATTAATATTGATATGGTAACTAGCGATAATCATTCATTGAATTAATTGGTTCGAACCTAAGTAGTTAGTCTTTTCCTTGTTCTGTTTTGCTTCGGCAGTAAAGATTTGTACATATTTTCCAGGTCATACCATAAACTATTTTGTCTTGTGAAAAAGCGTTTCGTCATACCATAAATTGATGATTCTTCAGAAATGAGCGTCGCATACTCCAAAGTATCACGAATATTTTTTATAAAACTTTTTTTGCTGCCAGCTGTTAACAAGTGATTTTTAGAAATAAGTAATGAATTGAGTAATCTGACATAGCTTGAGCATTGATGCATACTTTGTGAGTTCTGAAGCTTATACATAGTTTTGTTTAAAACTCTCTCAATGATAGAATCATATTCAATATTGCGTAATAAACTCAGATGCAACGATGTTATTGAGCGGTTGTTACTATTTTCATTTTGTACAAGTGCCCGCAAAATTTCCTCTCTATATGTAGGATTGCTCCAAAATGAAAAAGCCAATATTTCCGCTGCTAAATAGGTAATTTTGGAATATGAGCCTGAGATATTTGCAAGGGTTCCCTCACGTAGAATCTTTGCAATAGCTGCAATCCCATTGACCGTATAAATAGCATTTTTTTGATTGGGATTTTTTGATAAACTGTAAAGCTGTTGAAGCACGGAGATTCTATCTTTATCTTGACTTGTATCATTAAGACGCTCAATCAAAGCGGTATATGGAAATTCCTGTATAGGCATGATTTTCTATCGTTATTGGTAAATATTTGAGCGATTTTAAAATACTTAAGTAACAAAGTAAATTTAAGTACACGTATCAGAGTCTTCTCATTCTGGCAAACATTCATAACATTATCAAAATGTCGACGACAAAACACTAATTATTCAGACCTTTTGCAAACAAATCTAATTTTTAAACAAGAGGAGCGAATAATCATCAATTATCTTTTATGCTATTATAAATAGTAAGGTTATCTACTGACGCATTCCAATGCAAATTATTAAAAAACTCACCGTAACCGAGAAGCGAGGGTTAAAAAATGAATTTGCAATATATACCAATGCAGAGATTGAAAAAATAAATCTACTGATTGGGGAATACAATAAATATACGGCTAAAAGCAAAAAAAAACTTGCTATATTGTATCAAATTAATCAATTACGCCAAGCGCTTGATGATCATTATTCTCAAGATTTGCTTATTAAGGAATTTCAAATTGAAATTCAAGATAAATTGTTTACTGCCTGCAAACAGCAATTTGCAGAATATAATATTTCAATGCATGAACATGCCTTAGCTAGAAATCATCCTGAGCATCCTAACAATAACTTACCCGAGCAAAATAATCCTTTTTCTGACATGCTCGCTAATATGTCAGCAGATGATGTTCGAAAAATGTTGGTAATTCTTTCTAAAGGCAGTGGCTTTGATGAAAATAGATTCTTCAATGTATTTAAAGAATCGAACCCAAAGTATCATGAAATAATTAACGGTTATAAAATAGAGTCTATGCCAGGTAGCAACTCAAAAAACTTTAAACTCACTCCTCGAGATCTAAATAATCCGCATTCCTTTGTGCTTCGAGTAGATAATCGCTTAGGTGGTGCACGTGAGATGGATACTTACATGCGCACTACCTCGCTTGCATCAGTACTTACACCTATCGAAGCAGCGCGATCCGTTACCTATGAAGTGGGTGATAAACAGTACACTAATGCGCTATTGGTTACCTCTTTTTGCAAAAATGGTACTCCAATGACTCACTCAGATGAAAGTTTAACAGCAAATCATAGGATTCAAGGTGCGTTAGATATATACAGCCAGATGGGAAAAATTTTATCAGATATTGAAAAAGAAGGTCTTTTATTTCCTGATGCTAAAAATTCAAATTGGTTATTGGATGCAAACAATAAATTAGTGATAGCAGATACCAAATCACTGCTTTATTCTCAAGAAGGCATGTATGATGCTGATAAAGCATATCTAAAAAACCGTTGGATTTATGGTACAATCCCTTTAATTATATCCACCTCTGAATTTAGTCCTCCTGAAATCCATAATCGTCAATTTAGCGTTGACAAAATGCACAGCTATACCATGGGGTTAAATTTGTATCAGTATTTAACTCAGTGCACAAATAAACAATTGCTTAATAAACCACTCCAATTTAATTATCCCATATTTAACGATACACCAGAAGGACAACAACTGAAAATCTTAATCTTAAAAATGACTCAGGATCGAATAAGTGTTTCAAAGACATTAGATGAGCTCGAGTTGATAAAAAATCTTAATAAACCAACGAGTGTTTCAACAAAAGATAAAGAAAAAAATCCAGAGATGATCTCTTTTGTACAGAATGTTGTTACTCAATTAAGATTAAAAGCCATTTATGAACCTAATGCAAGCAAAAAAGCGGATGCTATTGTAAGCGCATTTAATAAGATTCCAACAGAGCAGTTAAGTGATATCATGACAACAAAAAACCCTTCACCTGAAGTCAAAAAATTTCGTGCAGCATTAGGAACCTACCGTACTGTATTTGGAAATATTACTATTCCTGAGTCGTTGAGCTCTTGGAGTCCCCTTTTTTATAAATATCAACAGAAATTCCAGGAATTTACAAACAAAAAACAGGTGAATGAGGATAAGCAGTTAGAGACCGATAACAATCCTAAGAGACCATAATTATGACTTTACTAAAGTTAGAACAACTATTAAAAAATAAGGAACAGAGCGATACTATTCGATTACGAGCTATTGATAATTGGTATTATGATTATTTTACATCTCATGCTAATTACTCATCCCATGATTATGATTATTCATTAGAATTAATTAAGCCCTACTTAACTATCAAAGATGATGAAGGAAATACGCTCATTCATACAATTGTAAGCAGTGGTTATGATAAAGTCTTAAGTGATATACTCAAACTCAACTCTGCAGGCGCATTACAATCTAACCATGCAGGCCTTTACCCTATTCACACGGCGATCCTCAATAATAGACTTATTTGCGCCCAAATTTTATTTACCATACCTTCAGTCTCTTCATTAAAGGATGTTGAAAAACGCTCGCCAATTCATTATGCTGCGTTGTATGGTAATGAACTTATGGTCAAATTATGCTGTGAATCAACGTCTAATTTAGATGCTTGTGATACCGATGGAAAAACTGCGCTAGTTTTAGCTATAGAGACTAACAATGAAAAAGCTAAAGCAATGCTCGAACAACATGGAGCACATTTGCCTTAGCATATTAGTCGAGATTCGCTTACCATTTAATTTACAATGGAATAAAAGATAGAATAGTCTATGTCATAACGATATGAAAGAGAAAAAATGAAACGATGTCCTTGGGTTGGTTCGAATAAGCCTCACTATGAACACTATCATGATATTGAATGGGGCATCCCTGTTCACGATGACAATAAGCATTTTGAAATGCTTATTCTTGAGGGTGCTCAAGCAGGATTGAGTTGGGAAACCATACTTAAACGCCGAGAAGGTTATCGCGAAGCTTTTAAGCAATTTAATCCGCATGCTGTTGCAAAAATGTCAGATGAAGAGCTTGAAGCACTATTAAATAACCCTAATATTATACGAAACCGTCTCAAAGTATATTCAGCACGTAAAAATGCGCATGTCTTTCTTGCTATTCAACAAGAATTCGGATCATTTGACCACTATGTTTGGGGATTTGTGCATTATATGCCTAAAATCAATCGTTTTAAAAATATGCAAGAAGTCCCTGTATCAACATTAGAATCCGATGCTTTATCTAAAGATTTAAAAAAACGTGGCATGAATTTTGTAGGGTCGACTATTATATATGCCTACATGCAAGCTATTGGCATGGTGGATGACCACATTGCAGAATGTTTTCGAGCATCGAATATCAATAACCAAGAGTAACAACAGAGTTATTCATAAATTTTATCTAAAAACCGTCATTAATGATTAAACATGACGGTTTTTCTAAAGAAAAACTTATTTTATATTGAATAACCTAACGAATTATCATGCTCTCTTGATTTTTTCAAATCAGGCGAATTAGAAAAAAACGTGCTTGAAGTGGTTCTATTGCTAGAGTTTGCATCTTTATTAAGTTTTTTTTCTAATTCAGCAATTTTTTTTAGTAACTCTTGATTCTCAATAAGCAATTTTAATTCGGAGGATTGCTTTTTTAACTCTTGATTTTCAAGAAGTAATTGAGCGTTTTTCTCTTTTAATTCTTGATTTTCTATAACTAACTCATTATCACATCGCTCTTCTGAGTTAGCTGTTAATAAACCAGGAGTTTTTTCATTGCGATAATCGAGATCAATGTTGATTCTATCAACAATATACTGAGCCAATGAAGAAAGAGCATCTTTTCTTAGTAAGTTAAAAGGACTAAATTTAAAGTCTTTAGTAGTACTATGAGGATTTTGGTATTTAAGTCTCAATTCTCCATTATAAAATAATGGTTTAAGAATTGATTCATATTCATTCATATTTAATGGTTTACCATCATCATTCAGTACGTTTGCTAACGTTGGACCTGCTTCACTAGCCAATTCACTCTCAGTAAAATATTGATTATTTTCAGGTTGAATATAACCAACAAGGTACTCGCCTGTTTCTTTATGACGTAAAGTAACAACGCGCCCAGCAAAACTTTTCTTACCGCTTGCTGTTTTTGCAAGAGGTATTGCACAATAGTGCTCATTATAAGAAATGAGTTGCTCACTTACTTTTGCTGCCATTTTTAAGGTATCTCTATTTAATTTTTGTACTAAATAGCCTCCTGTACCTGTTATTAAATTAACAGGATCCCAACCTTTTTCTAATAGTGCATCGAGGATTTTTTCTAAATTAACTCCTGTAATTGAGTCACCTTGTATAACACCAATATTTGAATTTAAAACATAGTATTCAGACCCCTCCTCCACAGGAATTTTGCCCACTATTTCAGCGACAGCATCTAATAATTTAGGTATTAATTTAACAGGGTCACCACTATCTGGTCTCAATACCAGACGCACATGTCGGTATTTTTCATCTTTTGACCATTTATCTTTATACATTTTTGCAAACCATTGAGCCGTTGCTATAGGATTGCTTTGAGTATCGATAACAATAGAAACCACACCAAATTCTTTATTTTCAAAGCCGCTTGCAGCGCGCTCAAATAAAGTAGTATATGCTTTTTTGGCAGTTTCTGAAGGTTCATCTTTTTCTGAAAGGGGTTGAATTCGTTTTTTTATTTTTAGAGAATCTTCTGGTGTAAAAAACTCTCCTTGTTGCTTGCTATTAATTAAGTGGCGAAACTCTTCAAGACCAATTTCAGAAGTAGTAATAGAATGCTCTGTAGCTGGAACAGAATAAGCGGGCATCCAATTGAGGTCTTCGGGAGTATAATGAGCTAATAGTGCAGCAATAGCCGCTTGATTGTCAGTCCCACTAGAAAGCGAAAGATGGGCTAAACCAGCAATTATTGCACTCTCGTGAGAAGAAACACCACGTAATCCAAAATCATTCACTGCAAACATTAAGCCAGGTGTTTTTAACAAATCATCTATCAATTGTTTTAATTTTTCGGGATAAAAAACTCCATCAATAGTTGCTTTTTCTATTAAATTACGTGATTTAATATATCGACGTACAAAGGTTTCAAGTAAATTAGCAGTACGCGTTGCAACAACCATAGGATACCAGACGGAGCGCATTAATGCAGTTTCCAGCAAGGCACCTAATCGTGCAACAACAGGATCATTAACAGTATTTTCAACGGTTATTAAAGGCATCCCTACCGGTACTATTTCTCCATCTTGAGCCGCTAGTATTCGCAGTGGAAGTTTTCCGTCAGGATATTTTTGAGCAATATGCTTTAAATCATTGACTAATTCATTAGTGATTTCAGAGCCTAAATGAGAGCTTAAATGAGCTTGAAGTTGCTCTAATTTAGCTTCATCCAATTTTTGAGTAAAAGGTTTAATAAAAGTATTATATACAGCTGCCTCAAATCCACAGATCAAAGTATGGCTGTATTCACCACCTCGAGCTGAATAATATTGCAGCACATAGTCAATTTTTTTCGACCACATTGCTGAATGACTATCTTTATAGCTATCAAGTTGTGAAGGAATAGCGTTTTCTAACCATTGAAAAAAATCAATTTGATTCTTCATTATCTCTTAACTCCAGCCAAATAGCATTTAGAATTGCAAAAAAACAAGCTAAACCTGTGCCTAAAACCCAAGAAAAATACCACATTATATTTCTCCTTCTATAAACTACTAGTATGCTGAATCGCTATCAATAATTGTTTTCTCTGTGACCTTTCCTCTGAGTACTTTGTAGACCCATGCTGTATAAGTCAAAATAATAGGAAAAAACACTAGAGTAACCAAAAGCATAATAAATAATGTTAATTGACTTGAAGAACTATCCCATATTAATAAACTAAATTTGGGGTTCGTGGACGAAGGTAAAATAAAAGGAAACATACTCACGCCTACGGTAGCAATTAAACATCCAACACACAAAGCACTAAATACAAAAGCCAATAAAGGTTTTCGTATCACTAATATAGCAAGTATTGCGGCAATGATACTTAATAGAGGAACTATCATTGTAACAGGATAGGTTTGGTAATTTATAAACCATGCGTGAGCTTGAGCCACTGCATCCTTATACAAAGGATTTGATGGGCCATCATGGGGAATAACATGTTGTAAAACATAACCATTAATACCAAAATAGCTCCAAACGCCCAATCCAATAAAAAGTATAATTACAAAAAAAGCTGAACTACGTGCTGCTTTTTTGGCTCTTTCTTGTACTATACCTTCTGTTTTTATTTGCAGGAAAAAAGCTCCATGCATCGCCAGCATAAGTACTGATAATACACCACAACATAGGGCAAAAGGGTTTAGTAGTTCAATAAACGTACCGGTATAGAATACACGTAAACTGTCATCAAAATAAAAAGGAACACCTTGAATTACGTTTCCTATTGCAACGCCAAAAATTAAGGAAGGAACAAAGCCGCCAACAAATAACAACCAATCCCAAGCGCTGCGCCATTTTTGATTCGTTAATTTAGAGCGATATTTAAAGCCAACAGGCCTTAAAATGAGAGCAAGAAGAATAAGTAACATTGCCAGATAAAAACCAGAAAAGGATAAAGCATATAAATCAGGCCATGCAGCAAAAATAGCACCACCACCTAAAATAAACCAAACTTGATTTCCTTCCCAGGTAGGAGCGATGCTATTAATTAAAACTCGTCTCTCCATATCAGTTTTACCCAGATAAGGAAGCCACATCGCTACACCAAGATCAAACCCATCCATAATTGCAAAACCGATAAGTAAAACTCCAATCAGCAACCACCAAATAACTCTTAGTGTTTCATAATCTAAGGGCATAATGTTCTCCTCAATTAATATGATGCATGCATTCCTTCAGGCCCAAGACGAATATATTTAATCATTAAATAAAGCTCTACTATTGCAAGAATGGAATAAAACAAGACAAATCCAATAATAGAAGTCATTACCTGGTTAGGGCTTAATGAAGAAGCGCCCATAAATGTGGGTAAAATACCTTGTACTACCCATGGTTGGCGTCCATATTCAGCAACTATCCACCCCAATTCTGCTGCAAGCCAAGGCAAAGGTAATGAATAGAAAGCAATACGATGGTACCAACGAGTAAGGTGTAATTGATGTTTAGCTGATAAATAAAATCCTGTAGCAAATAATAAAATAAAATAAAGACCACAAGCGACCATAATACGAAAAGCAAAAAACATAGGTAGCACTTTAGGCTTGAGATCATTTGCGGCTAAGTTAATTTGCTCTTCCGTAGCATCAGTTACATTTTCAGTGTATTTCTTTAATAAAAGAGCATAACCCAAACTATTTTGATGTGCTTCTAATACAGTTTTTGCTTGCTTATCATTTGGATTTTTTTGCAAGACAAGTAAGGCTTGATAAGCAAGCATACCCTCTTTTATTTTAAGCTTTCCTTGTTCGATTAGTTCTACAATACCATCTAATGGTGTATTAAAAGAACGTGTTGCAATAATTCCCAAAATATAAGGAATATCAATGGAGTAATTTGTGGTTAAGTTTTTTTCATCCGGGATACCAAATACAGTAATGCTTGCAGGCGCTTTTTCTGTATGCCACATAGCCTCCATCGTAGCAATTTTCATTTTTTGATTTGCATTAGCTACATAACCACTTTCATCGCCTAAAACCACAACAGATAATGCAGAGGCTAAACCAAAAGAAACTGCTACAGTCATTGATCGTTTAGCAAATTCTTTATTACGCCCACGTAACAAAAAATAAGCGCTTATAGATAAAACAAACATAGAACCAGTAACATAGCCAGCACTAATAGTATGCACAAACTTTGCCTGTGCTACAGGATTAAATAAAATATCATAAAAACTTTCAACCTCCATTCGCATCGTTTTATAATCAAAATAAGCACCGACAGGATTCTGCATCCATCCATTGGCAATTAAAATCCATAGCGCAGAAAGATTAGTACCTAAAGCTAATAACCAAGTACATATCATATGTTTAAATTTTGATAGTTTATTCCAGCCAAAGAAAAATAACCCAACAAAGGTAGCCTCTAAAAAAAAGGCCATCATTCCTTCAATAGCAAGTGGAGCACCGAATACGTCCCCAACGTAATGAGAATAATAGGCCCAATTCGTTCCAAATTGAAATTCCATTGTTAGGCCTGTAGCCACGCCTAAAACAAAATTAATCCCAAACAAGATACCCCAATATTTAACCATTTGTTTCCAGATTTCTCTTCCCGTCATTACATAAATGGTTTCCATAATTGCAAGTAAAACAGAAAAGCCTAAGGTTAAAGGCACAAACAAAAAATGGTATAAGGCGGTAAGTGCAAATTGCAAACGAGAAAGATCAACCACTTCACTTGCTGGAATCATTAATATCACCTCTTATTAATTGAGAAGAAACGGCTATTTTTTTAGCACCCAACAACCAATGTTCAGACTGTTCAAGCTTTGGATGCATTGTCCGAACACAAAACCACCATAATAAAAAGAGCAGCAAAATCTTAACTAAAAGAGTCAGAGATATATCACGAGCAAGTGGTTTCATAAATGAATGCTCACTGAAAAACATTTTATTAATACTACTCTATTTATTATAAAAATTCACGGCAAATCCCTGTTATTTCTGTGGTTTTATTGCTGATAAAGGACCTATTGGCCTACGTATAGGTTTTGTAAGTGGCTTTTTTATCGCAGTAACAATGCTGTGGGTACGCTTACGAAAAAAATTAAAAAACCATGGTTGGATCAAGCAGGCAATTTAATACCTGCTGTTGATTTATAAATAGAATACTTGATGTTGCATCTATTCTGGTACTCGGCATCAACCTAAGAATTGCTTTGTTGTTGCAAACATAAGCAAAGAGGCTCAGAGCAAGGCTATATAGAATTATTTTTTTCTGTGTTAATATTGGACAATATAAATAAGTGAGTAGTTATGATTAAAATTGGACAATTTAATAAGTTAAAGATGGTACGTGAAGCTCCTTTTGGGGTCTATCTTCAAGGGGAAGGAAAGTGGGGAGAAATTTTACTACCCAATAAATGGATACCCAAAGGTAGTTTAGTTGGCGATATATTGGATGTGTTTGTTTATTTTGACTCAGAAGATAAAATTATTGCGACTACTGTGCGCCCCTATGTGAAATTAGGTGGATGTGCCTTTTTAAAAGTGGTTGATGTAAATAATATAGGCGCTTTTCTTGATTGGGGTTTAGATAAAGATTTGTTGGTACCTAAGCCTGAACAATATCGTCCTATGGAACTAAGTAAATCGTATATAGTCTACGTAAAACAAGATAATCAAGGTCGCATTATTGCAAGCTCCAAAATAGATCACTTTTTGGATAAGACAACGGCTAATTATAAGCTTGGAGAAGAGGTGAATTTACTGGTTGCTGATACTAGCCCTTTGGGACGTAAAGTAATTATCAACAACCGTCATTGGGGATTGATCCACAGTAGTGATATTTTTCAAACCTTAATGTATGGAAAAAAACTTAAGGGCTACATTAAGAGAGTGCGTGAAGATGGCAAAATTGATATTGCTTTAAGACAAATAGGACAAAGCAGTATTAATGAATTAGCACAACGTGTTCTAGCAAAGCTTGAACAAAGTAATGGTTTTTTAGCGCTACATGATAAAAGTTCACCTCTAGAAATTCAACGTGTGTTTGCCGAGAGCAAGAAAAACTTTAAAAGTGCGATTGGCCAGCTTTATAAAAGTGGCTTAATAGATATTGAAGAGAACGGAATTAAGTTACGGAAGGAAGAGAAATCTTAATAAAGGTATCGGTTTCTCGTTCAATATCATTTAGATTAATAGGTTACAACATAGTGACTGAAAAAATTGCGCAGCTGAGGTATGATGTGACTCTCTACTTTGGTCACATTCCAGTACATTGGTTTCTCCTAGCGTAAAAGTTCAATTTTATTAGGCATTTTCTTTTGGGTATACAGATCTCAATCTGTTATTAATTCTGCTTGATGTAATTCAGCCCAATCTAAAATCAGGCTTAAAGACCGCCTTGGTAATATAGTTAGTGATTTAATATCAATAATATCCCTGATATTCCCCATAAACAACATGGAAGTGTGGTGGCGCATGATCATTCCAAAACATATGATGATATGAATACGTGCTGCCTCCTCAATTCACAAAATCCATTGCTATCCGATTGGCAACCTTTCGATGCTGAGTCTCAATGGATTCATTTAGATAAGGAATATAATTTTTTCCGAGATATCCAAGATCTGAGGGTGATCAAATTAACATTTTCAAAATTAGCACAATCAGCAAGAAAAATTATTATATTTGATGAACAGAACAATGATAAAAACAATAACCTTTGTTACATTTACGCTTATAAATTGCTCGCACTTTATCTGACCTCAGAACAAGCATCCACAAACACGCCTCAAAAAACATGCGCCATTGCACCACTTGATGCGGATGCGTGTTTTAACCATATCGCTAAAGCAGTACACAAACTCATTTCACAAAGTGATAAAACCTTTGTTGTACCGTATCACGACGTTTTACTCGTAAGACTTAAATTACCTAAAAAAACGCAACTTCAGCATTATCATGATTATTGGCAAAAAATGGTTTTACAATATGGAATTCCAGTATTCTATGCATTTTCTATTGCGGAAAATATTGAGAAAAAATGGATCGAAAGTGGAGATGCTGTTTTACCAACAAGTCTTAAAACACTCAACCATTTTGCCAGTCGGTGTGCTTATCAACGCGCAGATGAAGATGCTGATTTTGCGGCGATTTGTCTAGAACAAAAAGTAACAGAACCTAATTTCAATCTGATATTAAACTATCTTCAACAAGCACCTGGTTGGCCTAAAAAAACAGTCGATACTTTACCAGATGTCTGTGTTGAATTGGATGACGGTGAACATTTGTATTATTGGTTGAAGTTGCCTCTTAATGATAAGCGTGCACTCATCATGGGGTATTTCACCGATTGTTGCCAATCGTATGGCGATTATGCAATGCATTGTGTTGTGGATGCTGTAACTTTACCTAACAATGGTATTTATGTACTCTTGAAGAGAAAACGCTATGATCCAAATAAAATTATTTCTCCTTGTATTGATGGAAAAATTAATTATCAAGACTATACCGTTATTGCACAATCCTATGTATGGAAAAGCATTGCACATCATCTTTGTTTAGATTCGTTTGAGCTTTTAAAAGACAGCATTTCCATTGATAATATTCGCGCTATTTTAAGTCAATTTGCAGAAATGGTGTTTTTAAAAGAAGAGTACATCCAGTTCACCAATGTCGGTACAGGGGGAAAAACTCCGAAAAATTTATTTCCATTAGCCCCTATTCCAGAAAAAATAGACAATGCATACAGTTATGGCGATTCGGATACACAATATTGCATTGCTTCTCGAAATCCACTGTTAGATTTTACAACTAATGAAACAATGACGCCTTATGAGGCTCGTGTTTTACAATATTTATCAGCACATTTTCCACAAACAGCAACACTTAAAGAAGAGATGGTACAGCGAAATCTCCTTTCTAGAGGAGGACTTCATGCAGAGCGTATTATGCTTTATTTACATTACTCGTTCGCTCCGCGCACTCTTCATGATTTAGAGTATTTTGATTTTACGGTGCTAGAAGAAGGCAAAAATAATCCTCATATTTTACAAACACTCACTGTTCCCCAAATCATTTTTAACATTCGTAATGCTGCTGATCTTATTTTATTTTTAGAATGTATGCCCGATGAGTCATTGCAAAGAGGTTTTTTATCTACGCTTGAGGAGTGTCATCCCAAATTAATGCACAAAGTATTCGCCATCGCGGGCACCAAACTTCCTTGTATGCAAGCTATCGCCTCTTCGGCTCCCAACCTACCCTTTGTTTTAATTGAAATTTTTAAACAAGCCACAGGTAATGAACGCATGGCGCTGATCAGCTATTATAAAAATCAGCTGATAGATACAATAAAAACCATGGATGATCTTGAGAATTTTTTTAATACGCTTACGGAAGATGAGCGTGCGATATTGAATGATGGTTTTGGTGATCAGTTTCTAAAGTTACCTATAGATGATAAGGAGCTTTGGATTAAAGGCTTAAATTATTGGCCTAGAGAACACCTAAAGGCTTATTTTAGTGCTCATTTTAAATTGCTTGAGAAATTCTTCGTTGATCACAAGACTTGCGAATTTATTGAAAGAACATTTCGTGTAAAAAAAGACCTTCAGTTCCAAGCAGTAATTTTAGAAGCCGCTAAACCTTTGATCATAAGTCACCTATCAAAATATGGGATGCAATACGTGCTTAGTACGATATTTTCATTATCAATAACCAATGCTGATGCTTACATCAAATTCATTCAAAATGATTTACTGTTAGCATTAAGTCAACCATCTCAGCATTTAGCAACAGAATTAAATTGTCACTCTGGTTACGAAGCCGAGAAAAAGGCTCAAATATTATCTTTATTACTTGAAAGTATGACGCCAGAAATGCTGCGCATTTTTATTTTACCATGGATTGATAATCAAAATTTATGGCATGGTTTTAAAACAATACACGTCGAAATCATCTTCTCCAAAATAAGAAACTCAATTATTGAGCAAATCGCAGATCCTTCGAGTTATTCTGCAATACTGCGGATTTTAAATGAGACGCTTAAAACACATATTTTTAATCAAACATTTCAAAAAATAGTCGACAGATGTCATTCTATGTATGATCTTTATGAACTTCTAAAAGTATTTAAGCATTATCTCAATCTCATGGTGCAGGGTAAAAAAAACCCACCTTATTTTGCCGATTTCAAGTTCACGCGCGATGATGAGGCACGTAAAAAAACACTCTTGGATACATATAAAACCTCTTGTATTACATCAAAAGAATATTCACGGTCATTATTACGAGATCTTGAATCTAAAGATAGAGACCTTTATTTAAGAGATATTGCACAGCAGGCAGAATTGTATTTTAATGGCAAAAGTAAAAGTCTTGATTTCATAGGTCTACTGCAAGATGTATCAGAAGAGGAGCAAATAAAATTTCTCGAGGAAATTTTGACGCGTGAATCCTTATTCAAAATCATCCATGATATTAGTGCTCTAACAAATCTATTGGAAGTGATTAAATCCAAAGTATTTCAACAAAAACTCTTTAAAACCATTCATCATCAATGTATTCAATTATTTAATCATAGTAATATTGTTGCTAAGTTTATAAGTAATCTTGAGTCAGAAAAACGACTAATGATTGTTAAGGCATTACCTGGTCATTTTGCAAAATTCGTGAATGGTTTTTTTGATTTATACTTAATTTCAAATTATTTAGATGAAACACAGCTGACGCAAGCACTCATAGAATTAGAACCTCATTTTGAACGATTCACTGAGCATAAAGAAAATATTGTAGCGGGTGTGAGCCGTGTACTAGGTAAAGCAACGACACAACAATGTATCTATCTCTTATCAAAGCTAAGGCCTTACTGGAAAATAATCATTAAATCCGGAAGTGATTTAAATTACCTGATAAGATGTAATGAAAAATATAATCTCATGATTTTCAATGAAATCGAAGAAGTTATTGACGATATTCTTATTAGCGCGAAAGATGCTCATGATGCTTTGGAAAAAGTACCGCCACTCATTCAAGAAAAGATACTTAATAAGGTTTCGAAAAAATACACTGATTTGACTAATACAGTGGATGATTTTGTATATATTGTTAAAGCGCTTTCGGGGCAAGATAAGCACTTCTATATCGATCATGAAATTATGAGGCTTGCTCCCTATATACATAAAATTTCAGATGCGAATAAGATCATCGAGAATTTACCCGAAGCCTATCGCACGCAATTTTACATCACACATCAAGCACAAATATCGGCACTTCTGCCAAAATCAGATGCTTCCGAGCTTTCGAACTTATACTATTATTTACCAAGCGAACAGCAAGAGACATTTCTATCATTGGTTTTTGAAAATATCGACGTTTTATTTGAACACAACACAGGGACATCTTTGTTAAGCATCGCTAAGATAGAAAAACGAGCACCACTGTATGATGTTTTAAAACTTCATCTTATCGCAGAAATAAGAGAAGTGAAGTTCCGGCGTTTTGAAGGTTATTTAGATTATATACCTCCTGAACGGCAACTGGATTTTTTATATTTACTAATGGATGATTTAGACCTGATAGTGCAACAAAGACATTATCACAAAAATTTCTTGAATAAAAAGCCCTACTTGTCTTATTTACTCTATTTAAGAAAAACACATGGCCTTCTATTTACGGAGGAAGAGTTTCCGGAGATATTCGAGATTTGTAGATCAAACGCGATTGTTGATAAAACAGCGTCATCTTATCGTCAACTCTTTGAGATTCTCCAAGAACACATGCCAACATCTTTCATTTATCAACAAATGTTTTTGAAAAATGAAATCTCAGCAGGTGTATCTTCACATCGCTTTTTTAGAGCTGAAGTCACACGCTCTACCGAGGCTAGCTATCATCAAGAGATAGATTCTTGCCGTTTTTTGAGATAAGCCAGAGATTTATTTTTATTTGCGCTGACCATACTCATAAGCACCTAATTAACTCCACCTATTCAGGAATAATCAAGGCGCTTCGCTCAGAGCCAACTACGTTGGCGGGAAAAGAAAACCTAGA
>CAMFHA010000052.1 GCA_945952115.1 uncultured Legionella sp.
TATTTTTACCAAAACCCTTGTTCCGATTTAACATTGAGATTCCTAAGTATCTAGCCAAACACAAAACAATTTACATTAGACTTTGAAATTTTTATTCTGATATTCACATAAATCATTAATAATACAACGTGAACAATGAGGATTACGGGCGGTGCAAGTATAACGACCATGCAAAATAAGCCAATGATGAGCATCATGAAGAAACTCAGGCTCTATATTATTCAATAAAGCTAATTCTACTGCTAAAGGGGTTTTTCCTGGAGCCAATCCCGTTCGGTTAGCGACGCGGAAAATATGGGTATCTACAGCCATAGTCGGTTGACCAAACGCTGTATTTAATACAACATTAGCTGTTTTACGCCCAACACCCGGTAAAGCCTCTAACTCTTCTCGCTTATTTGGAACTGCTCCACGATGCTGCGTAAGTAATACAGAACAAGTTTTTATTATATTGTTTGCTTTACTGTTATATAACCCAATAGTTTTAATATATTCTTTAAGTTTGTCTATTCCTAGGTCAAGGATTGCTTGCGGTGTATTAGCAATAGGGAACAATTTAGCAGTAGCTTTATTTACACTAACATCTGTGGCTTGAGCAGAAAGCATGACTGCAATTAATAATTCAAAAGTAGAGTGGTAAATTAATTCTGTTGTAGGATTCGGATTATGTTCACGAAAACGCAAAAACAATTCATGCCTTTGTTTTTTATTCATTTTTTAATTTTACCCGTGCCAAAGCCTGTTGGATGTAATCTTGTTTTGCCTTTTTTTCTTCTTGTTGATTTGTATTTTGTTGAGCAAGCACTCTTTGTTTACGGTAGTGTTGTTGCTTTTCATGCTCCTCACGTAATACACGTGCTTTTTTAGCATTAAAACGAACACGCGCTTTATTTTTATCATAATTTGCCGTTGGAACTTCTACCATTTCAATACAATCAACAGGACAAGGAGCAACACATAAACCGCATCCAGTACATTCATGAGTTACAATAACATGCATTAATTTAGCACTTCCAATAATAGCATCCACAGGACATGCTTTTATGCATTTAGTACAACCAATACATTCATCTTCTCGTACGACAGCAACCGAAGGCGCACGTTTATTTCGCTCTGCTTCTGCCAAATAAGGATTCGCATCAATTTTTAATAAAGCAGCCAAAGAGTTAACCGTGTCTACTCCACCAGGAGGACATTTATTAATAGGAGCAGATCCCTGTGCGATGGCTTCAGCATAAGGCAAACAACCAGCAAAATCACATTCACCACATTGAGTCTGGGGTAATAAAGCATCAATTTCTTTTACTAGTGACATCTTTGCTTCACCTTTGCTCAGCTAACATTGTTTTATTTTGCACAAGCATTGCCTCAATTTTTTCTTTTTCTATTCGTAACATAAGCGGTTGAAATGGATTAATCTCATGATTTAATAAAGGTTTTTCGATAGAAGCCCAAGTAAGCGGCTCATCATTTAAAAACCGCTCTGTTGCTTCGCTCATTTTAGGTAATACAGGCTTTAAATACGTCATTAAAATTCTAAATAAATTAATTCCCATCGTGCAAATGGCGTGAACATCAGATAAACGCGCCTCTTCTTTTGCTAATACCCAGGGCTTATTGGCATCAATATATTGGTTAACCTTATCCGCACAATCCATAATTTGCCGAATGGCGCGCGCATAGTCACGGCTTATATAAGCATCAACAATGACTTCACGCGCATTTAATAGTTCAGCATATAAGTTGGTATCAGCCAAAGAAGCACTTAATTGATTAGCAAAGCGTTTGTTTATAAAACCCGCGCAACGACTAGCAATATTCACCACTTTTCCAATCAGATCTGCATTAACTCGATTAACAAAATCATCAAAATTTAAATCTAAATCATCTACTCGTCCATTGAGTTTTGCAGCGAAATAATAACGTAAATATTCAGGATTTAAATGAGCTAAATAAGTACGCACCTCAAGAAAAGTCCCGCGTGATTTCGACATTTTTTGTCCATCCACGGTCAAAAAACCATGAGTATATACTGCCGTTGGTGTTCGATGACCACTTGCTGCTAATAATGCCGGCCAAAATAAGGCATGAAAATAAACAATATCCTTCCCAACAAAGTGATATAACTCAGTTTTGCTCTCTTTTGACCAAAATTCTTCAAATGAAAGGCCTTGTTCGTCACAATATTTTTTAAAACTAGCCATATAACCAATAGGCGCGTCTAACCATACATAAAAATATTTATCTTTTGCCCCTGGAATTGGAAAACCAAAATAAGGTGCATCACGAGAAATATCCCATTGCTTTAAACCCGCTTCAAACCATTCATTAAGCTTGTTTGCTACTTCTGCTTGTAAATGCCCCCCCCTTGTCCACTCTTTTAATAACAGCTCATAACGAGGTAAATCAAAGAAATAGTGCTCAGAGTCTTTTTCTATAGGTTTAGCACCAGAGATAGCAGAAACTGCATCAATTAAATCAGTAGGAGCATAAGTAGCGCCGCAGGCTTCACAATTATCGCCATATTGATCAGCGGCACCACATTTAGGGCAAGTCCCTTTTACATAACGATCGGGTAAAAACATATTTTTTACTGGATCAAACGCCTGACGAATTGTCTTTTTAACTATAGCTCCTGCAGCTTGCAATTGTTCATAAATAAAGCTAGCTAATTGCTGGTTTTCTTTTGAATGAGTCGTATGATAACAATCATAATCAATAGAAAAAGCGTTAAAGTCCTGTTCATGACTTAATTTTATTTCAGCAGTCAAGGCTTCAGGGCTAATTCCCATTTGCTCTGCTTTAAGCATAATTGGTGTTCCATGTGCATCATCACCACATACACTAATGCATTGAATACCTAACATTTTATGAGTGCGTACCCAAATATCCGTTTGAATATGTTCTACCATATGCCCTAAATGAAGATGTCCATTTGCATAAGGAAGAGCGCTAGTGACCAGCATTTTGCGTTCTGTAACCATAAAATTAAGACTCACAAGATAAAAACGTGCAATTATAACGCAAAGTCAAACAAAATGCTGCGTTGGATTGGGGATTTTTAACAAGTACTGCTACTATTAAAAGAGTTTTTATAATAGAAATTACTTATGACAAAGCAAAAATCAAGAATTATTATTGGCATTACCGGCTCTTCAGGCATCATTTATGGGGTAAAAATACTAGAAACACTAAAGAGGCTGAACATAGAAACTCATTTAGTAGTAAGTAAAGCCGGACAATTAACTAGAGCCTATGAAACCAAACTTAGTGCCGCTGAGCTTCGTGCAAAAGCTGATGTATACCACAAATGCTCAGATATAAGCGCATCTATTGCCAGTGGTTCTTTTAAAACGTTGGGCATGATTGTTGCACCTTGCTCAATGAATACTTTAGGTGAAATAGCGCATGGCTTAAGCAGTAATTTACTTACTCGTGCAGCAGATGTTGTTTTAAAAGAGCGTAGACGTCTCATTTTAGTTCCCAGAGAAACTCCACTCCATTTAGGACATCTAAATAATATGGTACAAGTCACTCAAATGGGAGGGATTATTTATCCCCCTGTCCCTGCGTTTTATCACCTGCCTCAAACGATTGATGAATTGGTTGATGATACAGTCGGGCGTGTACTGGATTTATTTGATTTAGATTGTGGGTTAGCGAAAAGATGGAAAGACCAATAAAAAACGCGGCTTAAGCCGCGTTTTTTAATTAGACTACTTTAATTACATTTGTATAGATAAAGTAGATTCAACTACAGGCTCATTTTCAACTTTAGCTTGACGATTTAAAGAAGAAGTATGCACTGGAGCATCACCTAAGCTAACATCATTCGCTGCAGCAGGAGCACTAGTACTTAATTTACTTAAAGAAGTTGCACTTCTTTTAACAGGAGCCTCAACAGAAACAAAAGGTTTGCTATCTTCTGGAGTAGGTTTTTTAGGAAAACAACAACTAGCAAGATAATTAAAGAAATTAGCTACAGAAGCAACAGAATAAACTGCACCGCTTGTTAAAACAGCACCAACACCAGCAGTTGCGCCAACTTGAGCAGCAAAATTAGTGCCCACTACTGAAGCAATAGAATAGCCAGCAACACTGAAATTAACCACAGCGGCTAATGCAGCAGGCCAGAAAGCTACAGTTAAAGCAGCAGCGCCTCCTACTAATAAAGACATCCAAAAAGCACTAGCAATAGCTTTTTGATGACCCATAATTAAACCAGTTATTCCTCTTCCTATGGTTTTTACTCCATTAAGAACAGCGTTAGCCCCGTTTATCAACAAACCTAATAAACCTGAAACAGATCTGTTAAGTACATTAGCGCCAAGTACTAATGCTACTAAACCGCCAAGCACTCTCGCGGGTAAACGAAAAACGCCTGCCATAAAGTCTTTAAATGTCATGTTTTACTCCTCAATTTTATAAAAAACGATGCGATTGTAGCAATGAACTTAAAGTTTGTGAAATAAATGATCCATTTTTTGTAAAAAAAGTATAAATTAAACGATTTATTTAAGCTCAGTTACTTGATATAAAGTAGGATCGTCCAATTCAGCCCCCAAAAATCCTCTTTTTCTGAAGGTACAACTATCACAATGCCCACAGGCCTCTCCTTGTTCATTCGCTTGATAACAAGAAACAGTAAGACTATAATCTACACCTAGGCGATAGCCTAATTGAATCGTTTGAACTTTAGATAAATGCTGTAAAGGGGCATGAATAGTAAATAAATCCCCATTCACCCCTGCTTTCGTGGCTAAATTAGCCATCGTTTGAAATGCACTAATAAATTCAGGTCGGCAATCAGGATAATGAGAATAGTCTACTGAACTAGCTCCAATGAAAATATCACGCGCTCCAATAGATTCAGCAAAACCTAAAGCCATAGCCAAAAAAATAGTATTGCGTGCAGGAACATAAGTCACTGGTATTTCCGTACTTTCTTGAAATTTAGGGACTTGAATTGATTGATCGGTCAAAGCGGAACCAGCAAATAAATCAGTATCTAAATTAATTATTTTATGTTCTGCAACATTCATTTGTTGTGCAATTCGCTGCGCGGCATAAAGCTCTGCGGAATGCCGCTGACCGTAAGAGAAACTTAAAGCAAAACAAGAAAACCCTTCTGATCGAGCGAATGCTAAACACGTGGTCGAATCCAATCCGCCTGATAATAAAACAATAGCTTTTTTCACTTTAATCTTACCTCATAAAAATAGAGCATTGCCTGCTCTAGAAAATTCCTGTTAAAATGCTGCACAATTATGCCACAACTAGGAATGTGATGACGATTTCATTATACCCGATTATTCTTGCAGGTGGTTCTGGTACGCGCTTATGGCCTTTATCTCGCCAAAACTTCCCTAAACAATTTTTAGCTTTAAATAGCGAGCTGTCTTTATTACAGCAAACTATGCAACGAGTTTGCCAATTACCTTGCTATGATCCGATTATAGTAAGCAATGATGCTCATTATTTTCTGTGTCAAGAACAATTACAAGCATTTCCTAAAACGGCTACCTATCTACTAGAGCCTTGCGCACGTAATACTGCTCCAGCTATTGCTTGTGCTGCTCATCATCTCGCAAATACAGTAGGAAAAAAAGCAATCATGCTGATCCTACCTTCCGATCATTGGATTGGCGATGAAACAGCATGGCAAGAGTCAATGATTTCAGGTGCACAGTTTGTTGCAGAGCATCAAGCTATCATTACTTTTGGTATTACTGCAACTCAGCCTAAAACAGGCTATGGTTATATAGAAGCTGGGCCTTTTTTAAATGACAAAGTACAAAAAGTAATTAGTTTTAGAGAAAAACCTAATGCAGAAACTGCAGCCCACTTTATTAATCAAGGAAACTATTTTTGGAATAGCGGGATGTTTGTATGTACTGCTGAATTCTATCTAGAGCAATTAAAAGAATTCGAACCAGACATGTACCATCATAGTCAACAGGCTGTTCAGCACGCCGCTCATCGTCATGATTTTTTACGACTGAACCCTGAGGATTTCAGTCAATGCAAAGCCGAATCAATTGATTATGCAATTATGGAAAAGACAAACAAAGCCGCCATCATTCCTATTTCTATGCCTTGGAGTGATCTAGGTTGTTGGACTGCAGTAGCAGATGCTAATAAACCTGATGAGCACGGTAATAGCATCACCGGCAAAGTTATTACTCAAGACAGCCATAACTGTTTTATTAACAGTGAACATCTTTTAGTAACGACTATTGGCATTCAAGATCAAATTATTGTTGCGACCAGCGATGCTGTACTCGTAGCGGATAAAAAATACTCTCAAGATGTGAAAGAGCTAGTCAGCTCCTTGCGTAAAGATCATCAACAAATCACGAAAGAACATGTCCGAGTTTCTCGACCTTGGGGCTATTATGAAATTTTAGCAGAAGGGCTTTCATTTAAAGTTAAACGCCTTATGGTAAAACCTGGCGCAAAACTTTCTTTACAAAAGCATCAATACCGTGCAGAGCATTGGGTAGTCGTTGCAGGACAAGCCGAAGTCGTTAATAACAAAGAAATAATTCAACTTAAAGTCAATCAATCCACGTACATCCCTAAAAATACCTTACATCGTTTAAGTAATAACGGCATTGAACCTTTATATGTTATTGAAGTACAAAGCGGAAATTATTTAGGCGAGGATGATATTCAACGTTTTGATGATATTTATTCAAGAGAACAAATGGCACTTGCTGAATAATGTACTCATAAAAATACCAGAATCCGTCTTCACAACCGCCAGTCTGAGACGAGTAGACTGTGAAGACAGGCTCTCAATTTCGTAAAATCAAGACAAGATATATACTGTATTTAAAATACATGCTATGCTATAAAAAAGAACAATATTGTCTTGAAATAAACTATCGGAATTGAGGATTTTATGTCTATAAGCAGCGTAATTCAAGAAGCCTATAAACTGACTGCTGATAGTACTATTCAAGATCAACAACATTATGAAAAAAATATAGAAGCTCTGCTTAAAAATCAAAAAGGTAAAGATTTTCTTATTCCTCTCAATTTTTATTTAACTGTTTTAGAAAATACACAATCGGCTTTATTCCCTTATCTGAGCGATACACAAAAAAATCAAACGCTTCGTGATTTACAAGTTACCTATTTATTGTTGGCTACTCAATTAAAATATGAAATAGATCACCAAAAAAAGGAAAATTGTGAACACTATTTAAAACAACTTAAACAATGTGAAGAATTAATCGATGCATTAAATTATTCACAATGGTGCAAGCAGCAAGGGATACAACCTTCACCGGAAAAAGGTTATCTCTCTGATGAAAAACCTGTTGCTTATCTAGGACTAATAGCTGGGAGATTATTTGCTGATCAAATGGTGGAAATCACTTCTGGCAGTAAGACAAAAATAATTACAGACAAAATGGGTTTGGTTAATGAAAAAAGACTCTATGGGGTTTGGGCCTCTACTCTTTTAAAAACGATGTTATCTCTATTACCGCCTGATTTTTTTAATGGTGACCAGGCAAAAGTTGCAATAACCTACCCCGATCTATACACAGGCACTATGAGTTGGGCTTTATATTATTTTCGCTTTTCACTTAACCTAGGCCTGTTATTAAAACACACTATTGCGGGTCCATGGATGAGCCAAGTAGAAAAAGAGGAAGGTTGGGTTAATCGTTTTTGGACACAATGGGAACAGCGAAAATTCGCGCTTTTAAATGATTCTTTCTGGGCAACAGCCAATTTGCTATGCTTTTTTTGGTTATATGGAAAAGGAGCGACAGGTACTTGGGGTGATGCTCTAACGCTTGCTCTTCTTGTTTTTGATATCGCACTGACCGTCTGGGATTGTGAAGAACAACGCACTAAATATAATAAAGAAATTAATGATTATGAAGAAGCGATAAAAGAATTAAAAAGGCAAACTATAGAACTGAAAGTCCATAATAAAAAGCTTCAAGATGAAATTAATAATTTAAATAAAATTCTTGCTGAAGCCTATGAACAGGAAAAAATTCAACAAATAAAAGACAAGCTAGCTCAACTTCAAGCTCAAAAAGAAGAGCAGGAAAAACAAGTCATTGAATTAGAAGTACAAACTTCCGCATTAGATCGCGCTAAAGTTAAATGTGAGCGAGAATGGAATTATAAAAAAATGACTCTAGCAACCAATATTACTTATGCGCTTGCTTTAATGGTGGCTTTTGCCCTCCTCACTGGCCCATTCTTTCCCATTGCAGCAGCAACTGCTGCTGCAATGACTATTGCCGGTGCCGTTTTATGCTTTGCTTTTTCGGTTCTATGCAATGCCATAAAAGGGGGTATCGAAGTACATAAAAGCAAAATGACCTTAAAAGAAGTTCGAGCAGAACAAGAGGAGCGAATCAACGCCTTTATCGCCTTAGCAAATTTACCCGAAGTAGATGAAAATGCCAAAAAACTGTTGTTTTTAGAAATTAAAAAATTAAAAATAGACAGTGAATATCAGGAAAAAATGATTACCTTACAAACAATGAGATTAATGCGTATTATTTTGATTGAATCAATGATTCCTCCCATTGTATTTGTAACTCTTGTTTTTTTACCTCTAGGAGTAAGCACTATAGGTATACTAGCAGCAACTATAGCCTTTGCTGCCCTTGCTCATTTTATTATTGAACGAGCATTTAAAGCAGAAACAAAAGAACTTAAATTTGATGAAAACGAATATAAAGAATTTTGCGTCGACCCTGAACATTGGGATAAAAAATCGAATAACTCTCTCGCATTTTTTAAATCCCAAGAGGAGAAAGACCATTCAATATTAACTAACAAAAAAGAATCCGATTGTGATTTCTCTTTGTTAAATCAAGAGAAAAGCGCTAATCCCTAACAAACAAGACTTACGAAAAATAAATTTGCTATGAGCCCTATTATATTAAGCTTTAATTTTTCAGGACTGTCTAAAACAACTAGCTTTATATCCTTTCAAGAAAAGCTACAATGCTATATAGATATCTTTTCAGAGGCCTATAATATAGCAAAACAACGCTATCCCCAAAAGACTTTAGTGTTTATTGCTCATGAACATGCAATCACTCCAGTCAATAATCCACACTCGAATATTCTTGATTATACAGAGCATTTGATGATTCAAAATGCCTTAAAAGAATTTACTCAGTCACATTCAGATACCCTCGTTATTTTTCCCTACGCTTTTTCTAAAGAATATGAAAAGGAAGCTAAAAATTTTAAGCTCAAAAAAATAGCTAAACACTTTAAAAACGCTGCTAACGAGAGCATTGAAAAGAAACATTTTAATGCTTATAACATATATAGCTCAGAAAAAATTACGGTGGTAAGAAATGTGTGCTATCTATTCAGAGAAGGAAATACTGTAGCAAAAGTAGATAAAAAAATTCCTGCCTTTGAATATACCCTTCCGAATAGTTCCACGGTGCAACCTCCATTTATACAGGGCAGTACTTTTTTTCAACCTGGAATCAATAGAAACAATCTATTTTTGGATAGCCAATATTCTCTAACAATTGAACTATGCGCTGATCATGCAGTTGGTTTATTAAAATTACTACAAGGCTCACGTCGAGTAGATTATCATTTGATAGTAGCAAACTCCACTTTGTTAAAAAAAGAGCATTTAGTTGGTCGGTTCAATATATTATGTGATGCAATAACAGGAACATCACTCGTGCACTTAGACGAAATAGATAGGCAGAACATCCCGCTGGTAATAAGTATAACACCAGAGCTACAAGGCAAATCTTATACACTCTGTTATAACCTAGTGGAATCAGAAATGCTAAAACAAGAAGATCTTGTCCCTCATAATTCAGTACAATAGCTATTTGCAGTAGATTCAACTACTTTTTTTTAGTTTAAAAGTCTTTTTTCTTTATCTTATCTTGGGGAAACTGCCAAAAAAGTGTATAATTGCTCTTTTTGTTCTCAATTACGGTCAACCATGAATCTTGAGCAATTATATGATGTCATTGTAGTAGGAGGAGGGCATGCTGGCACAGAAGCCGCATTAGCGTCAGCCCGTTTGGGAGTAAATACTTTACTTCTTACTCATAATATCGACTTGTTAGGACAAATGTCTTGTAATCCTGCTATTGGTGGTATTGGAAAAGGACATCTGGTAAAAGAAATCGATGCTTTAGATGGTGCTATGGCTAAAGCGGCAGATCAAGCTGGAATTCAATTTCGTATTCTTAATGCCTCTAAAGGCCCTGCTGTTCGCGCTACTCGGGCACAAGCCGATCGCGTACTTTATCGACAAGCTATTAGAGCTATTCTGCAATCTCAAGCTAATTTAACTATTTTTCAACAAGCAGTAGATGATTTAATCATTGAGCAAGGCCGAGTATGCGGTGTAAAAACTCAAATGGGCTTTAGTCTACGTGCTAAAGCAGTCGTGTTAACTGTAGGTACTTTTTTAGGTGGTAAAATTCATGTGGGCATGAGTCAATACGCTGGAGGAAGAGCAGGCGATCCCCCTTCTATTGCTTTGGCACACGGTTTACGTGACTTAAACCTACCGGTCGGTCGATTAAAAACCGGTACTCCTCCCCGCATTGATAGGCGTTCTATTGATTTTTCTCAAATGATTGAGCAACCAGGTGATCAACCTTTACCCGTTTTTTCTTACATGGGCACAGCAAACGATCACCCACAACAAATTTCTTGCCACATCACCCATACCACCGAAGCAACTCATGAGATTATCCGTAACAATTTACATCAATCACCGATGTATGCTGGAGTAATTGAAGGAGTTGGACCTCGTTATTGCCCTTCTATTGAGGATAAAGTCGTACGATTTGCTGATAAACTATCTCATCAAATATTCGTTGAGCCTGAAGGATTAACTACTGAAGAAATCTATCCCAATGGTATTTCAACAAGCCTTCCTTTTGAAGTTCAAGTGCAATTCGTCCGTACCATTAAAGGCTTTGAACAAGCTCATATTACACGTCCTGGCTATGCTATTGAATATGATTATTTTGATCCAAGAGGATTAACCTCCTTCTTACAAACAAAAGCAATCGCTAATTTATTTTTTGCAGGCCAAATTAATGGAACGACGGGCTATGAAGAGGCGGCGGCGCAAGGGTTAATTGCTGGCATGAATGCAGCATTGCAAGTTCAAGAAAAAGAACTTTGGTGTCCTCGTCGTGATGAAGCGTATATTGGTGTATTAATTGACGATCTTATTACTTGTGGTACTCAAGAGCCTTACCGTATGTTTACTTCTCGAGCCGAATATCGTTTACTATTACGTGAAGACAATGCTGATTTACGCTTAACAACCAAAGGTAGAGAGTTAGGCCTGGTAGGCGATGAACGTTGGGCACGTTTTTCTAAAAAGAAAGAGGCTATCGCAGCAACTCAGACTCACTTGGATAATAGCTGGGTTAGAGTAAATCATAATGACTTATTTAAAGATATTTTAATAAACCCCATGCAGCATGATAATCGTGCCTCTGAATTTTTAAAACGTCCTGAAGTAAATTATAAACATTTGTTATTGATTGAAGAGCTTGATTTACCCTCTATCAGTGACGAAATAATGGAACAAGTTGAAATCCAAACAAAATATGCAGGATATATTGAGCGTCAACTACAAGACATTCAACAAGTACAAAAATATGAAAATACTAGGCTCCCAGATGATTTTGACTATGCTACAGTGCGTGGTCTATCTAATGAAGTAATGCAAAAATTAGCAACAATTAAACCTAGAAGCATTGGACAAGCAGGTAGAATTTCTGGGGTGACTCCTGCAGCGCTCTCTTTACTTTTAGTTCATCTAAAAAAACAACGGCGAGTACATGAAGCATAATGATCCAGAGCATGTTCTAAAAGAAGGATTAAAGCAATTTAATTTAAGTGCTTTACATGAGCCTTTATTAGATTATCTTAATCTGCTGAATAAATGGAACGCTGCTTACAATCTTACTGCGATTCGAGACAAAGAATCGATGGTAACAAAGCATTTATTGGATAGCTTAGCCATCCTACCATGGTTACAAGGAAATGCTATTTTGGATGTAGGAACCGGCGCAGGTTTGCCAGGCATACCTCTAGCCCTTGCTCAACCTCAACGTCGTTTCGTGCTTTTAGATAGCAATGGTAAAAAAGTACGATTTTTACATGAAGTAAAAAGACAACTTGCTCTAACAAATTTAGAAGTAGTACAATTTCGTGTCGAAAACTACCACCCCAATCAAGGTTTTGATACAGTATTAAGTAGAGCATTCAGCAGCCTCGAACAAATGATTTATTGGACCCAACATCTCGTCGCAGAACAAGGTATTTGGCTTGCGATGAAAGGTCGGTATCCCAATGATGAGTTGAGTCATTTGGATAAAGCTTACTGTGTCCACTCTTATAGAGTTGAAGGTCTTGAAGGCGAACGCTGCTGTGTCTTAATTGACAATAGAACTAAGGAATCATGAATGGCAAAAATAATAGCCATTGCCAACCAAAAAGGTGGTGTAGGCAAAACCACAACTGCAATTAATCTAGCTGCTTCTTTAGCTGCTAACCGGCAACACATACTATTAGTTGATCTTGACCCACAAGGCAATGCAACAATGGGAAGCGGTGTTGATAAAAACCAATTAGTACATACTTCTAATGATGTTTTATTGCATGATTGTTTGGCAGAGCAAGCCGCACTAACCACGCCCTGTGGTTATGATTTAATACCTGGCAATGAAGATTTAACGGTGGCTGAAGTTAGCTTAATGGAACGCAACCATCGTGAGACTTTTTTATTTAAAGCCTTACAACCCATTCAAAATAACTATGATTATATTTTGATTGATTGTCCACCCACTTTAAATACCTTAACAATTAATGCTTTTGTAGCGGCTGATTCCATACTTATTCCTATGCAATGTGAATATTACGCCTTGGAAGGTTTAGCCGCTCTATTATCTACTATTGAACAAGTGAAATCCTCAATAAACCCTCGGTTACATATTGAAGGAGTTTTACGTACTATGTATGATGGGCGAAATCGTTTATGTGCAGAAGTTTCCAAGCAATTACTAGAGCATTTTCCATCTAAGATATATAGGACAGTGATACCACGTAACGTCCGTTTAGCAGAAGCGCCTAGTCATGGTCTACCCGCTTTACATTATGATAAAACATCTCCTGGCGCAGCAGCCTACATGGTGCTCGCCTCTGAATTAATAAATAAACAAACTGTAGCAGGTTAATTGAGGTAGAAAATGACAGCAAAACGCAGTGGCTTAGGACGTAATTTATCCGCTTTATTAGGTCAATCTAATACATCATTATTAATGGATAAACCTCAACAAGAACAATTACAACTGGCTATTGATTGCTTACAACCAGGAAAATATCAACCTCGCAGAGAAATGGAGGAAACTTCGCTTAATGAGCTAGCTGACTCCATTAAAAAACAAGGCGTATTACAACCTCTACTCGTTCGTGAACTAACTGATGGCTGTTATGAAATTATTGCAGGTGAACGACGTTGGCGTGCAAGCCAACTTGCCGGCCTTAAAGAAATTCCCGTTATTCTCAAACAAGTAGATGATGAAACAGCCATGGCCATGGCCTTATTAGAAAATTTACAACGAGAAGATCTTAATGCAATGGATCAAGCAAGAGCAATGCATCGTTTGACTACTGAATTCGCGTTAACTCATCAACAAGTCGCGGATCTCTTATCTAAATCAAGAGCTTCTGTGAGTAATTTTTTGCGCTTAATGTCTTTATCAAGTTCCGTTAAAAAATTCCTAGAACATGGTGATTTAGATATGGGCCATGCACGCGCTTTATTAATGCTTGAAGAAGGACAACAAAATCAAGTAGCCCAAATTATTATTGCTAAGCATTTGTCAGTTAGAGAAACAGAAAAACTGGTAGAGCGTGTTAAAAAAGGTTTGCCGGAAAAACCTTCTGCCGATCCTTTAAAAACAAACTATCAAGAACAAATTAATTATTTAACTGCTCGATTCAAAACACAAGTTAAATTGAAAACAGGAAGAGCGGGCAAAGGATCTCTGGTTATTTCCTATAAAAATGAACAGGATTTAGCCAATATTTTTGCATTGCTTAATCAGGAAGGATAGTATATCCGCTTAATAGATCTTTTAATTTCTGTTTTGTTGTTACATGCAACTTGTTTCTGACATGCTCAAGGTGCTTCTCTACAGTTCTATGAGATAGATTTAATTGTAAAGCAATCTCTTTAGCTAACATACCTGAATAATAAAGAAAAAGACAATCAACTTCTCTTGTTGTTAAACTAATATCTGCATAATGATCTTTAAGTAAAAGAGTAATTTTTTTCTTAAAATTTTCCTTTTCTGCTCGTTCAATAGTGCGATCCTCTATCACGCCCTTATCTTTTATATTATTAATTTGAATCGGTGTTGTTGAGAGTAACCAGCTTTTAATTAATTGGTTCTCTCTAAATTCATCTAAATTAACATTATAAAATTCGACTGCTTTATTGTTAGTGGTATCAATTGACTGAATTCTTGATAATAGCAGCATGGTTGTTTCATTAATTTTTTGAATATCAATAATAATTTGATTTATATTCTTATATCGTGTTCTACTAAAACGTACACGTTCTAATATCTCTTCTATCGAATAAGATTGATTTTGATAAATTGTCATAAAACCTTGAGCAAAGTATTCTCCAAGCTCTTCTTTTGTTTCGCCACTCCATAATCGTTGAAATAAAGAGTGATAGAATGATTTTATGTTTAAGGTGTTCATGCTGTTCCACAAGATAGTTACGTAATTGTTACGTATTTACAATATAAGCCCAAGCCTCATAATGATAAAACATATTTAACTATAAATAATGATATGATAATGAATGTTTTAACATTAACAAAATATAAATCTGCATTCCCTCTATTCTTAAGATCTTTAGCTCTAATTGGTATAGTCACCTCCGACTTATATATTCCGGCTCTACCTAATATTGCTAGCTTTTTCAATGTCAGCGCCGACTATGTTGAATTTTCAATCTCAATTTATATTTTAGGGCTATCATTAGGTTTAATTATATTTGGACAATTATCTAATTGTTATAACCGTAAACCTGTTTTATATAGTGCCTTATTTTTCTATCTATTAGGAACCATCATTTGTCTTTTGTCATTTAACATTTACTGGCTGTGGCTTGGCCGTTTATTACAAGCCTTCGGTGCCTCTGCTGCCATGATATCGTGGCAAACTATTGCTACAGACGTTTATCAAGAGTCATCCAAAGATAAGATGCCTCAAATCTATGCTTTAATGGCCATTTCTCCCGCATTAGCACCAGTATTAGGTGGGTTTTTAACAACTAATTTTGGCTTTCAAAGTAATTTTATCGTCATGTTAATTTCAGGGCTTATTTTATTTCTCACGGTTCATTTTAGCCTACCAGAAACTAAAGAAGGGAAAAATCAAAAATTATGCATACATACCATAATAGCTAATTACAAAACTGTTTTAGGTGATAAAATATTTCTCATTTTACTGGCTTTTCCCTGTCTAGGTGCCTGCCAATTTTATTGTTTTGCAGTAGCTTCACCCTTTCTATTTCATAATCTTGGCTATACCAGTAGCCAAATGGGATTGTTTTATCTACCAGGGCCATTTATTTATCTTTTAACAACAAAAACAGTTAAAGGACTCTTTGCTAATAACCGATTTTCATTAATGGGAATGCTGAAATTATCTATTGCAATTAATCTAGCCGGCTTAATTTTATACCTCGTTTTTGTCAGCCTATCCATTACAAGCTTTTGGCAAATAATGATACCAAATATGTTATTTTCAGCAGCTAGTGGAGTATATATGCCCTTCATTCAATTCAAATGTGTTACTCACCACAAAGAACATGCAGGTCTTGCAGCATCCATTATAGGAACCTGTAGCATGTTATTATCTTTTATCTTCTCGCTATTGCTAACACTGATAAGTGACAATATTCTTAATGGTTATACAGTTACCTTAAGCATTATTATCTTACTAACTATCTTATTGATGTTCTTATTAATAAAATTAACAGCGAAGTTTAATTAACAATTAAATGTTCGCTCAAAATATGCTAAAATGTACTTTAAGTGAACATTTAAGATTGTTTATGGTATCAATGTCTCTTTTTAATAAAATGTTAGATAAAACTTATGATTTTAATGATAAGGCCATCTTTCATTATTATTCACTCACAGGTGATAATATTAATACACAAGATTTAAAAGAGCTTAAACAGTTTTTGCATTCTAATGCTATCTCTTTTAAAGATAGCGGAATAGAACAGACAGGTATAATGGAATGGGATGGTTATCTATATTTTGAAATTTCTAAAGAACAGCTAAATAAAAAAATCGAGCAAGCATCTTCTTCACTTCTCTCTCCTGAATTATCTGGTAACAATAATACTGTTGAAAATATAAGTGCCTCATTATCAAGTCATGAAGTTAAAAAAGAAGAGTATTTAAATATACTGGAAGGACAACCTTTTCAATTAAAAGCAAGGCCAATTGAATCGAGTACATTAGATCTAAAAAAATTACAAACCGAAAGAGAAATAAAGTCCTATATTAAAAAAAGCTTAACGCTCTGTAAAGAGTACATAGCACGAATGGAGAAGAGCCCTTCTGAAATTGCTGATAAAAAGAAAAAAATGGTAAAAGAGGCTCTTGATATACTCGAAGATTCCAGTAAAAAAGACTTAGAGAAATTATTTGATTGTGCGGATAAATTAACTGAGCTACTCAACAAGAAAAAAGAATTTGACCAAAATCGTGATAGCTGGTTACTGAAAACCGCTAAAAATATTAGCACGCTCTATATTGGCTTATATTTATTTCGATGGATTAAATATTGCCTAGGTTATGCAGGTAATACTCATGGATATAATATGATTTCTGATATGTTAAAAAAAGCTGAAGAATTGAAAACAAAACATCATCAATTAAGCAAGATCTCTACGCAAAACAAACCGAATGAAGCACGCGAATTGGAACTGAATAATCTCACAGATCCAATAAGTATAAGTGAAAATATACAAAATAAAATTGAAGAATCCGAATTGAATAAATTTATAGACCTTATAAAAACAACTGAGAATATTCAGGATGAAGTTGAAGAATCCGAACTAAACAAACTTATAAACCCTATAAAAACAACTGAGAATATTCAGGATGAAGTTGAAGAATCCGAACTGAGCAAACTTATAGACCCTATAAAAACAAGTGCGAATATTCAGGATGAAGTTGAAGAATCTGAACTGAGTAAACTTATAGACCCTATAAAAACAAGTAAGAATATTCAAGATGAAGTTGAAGAATCCGAACTGAACAAACTCGCAGGATCTATCAATCCAAATAAACAAGTCAGTTTCTTTCAAACTAATACCAGGGAAATAATCTCAGAGTTTAATAAAAAATGCGTTACATTAATAAATTTACTTAATTTAGATGCAAATGATATTAAATCTATTCCTCTTGAAGTAATTCAGCTAATTAATAAAAATACAGCATTGAGCTATCATCCAGCAAGTTCAAATGATCATGATAAATGGAGATATACGCAACTTTGCTCTTATATCCCTAAAGAAAAACAACTATCAGAAGAAGAGTTTAATAAATTAAATGGGTATGAGGAACTAAGTGGTGCTTAACTTAGTACCCTTAACGCTTAACTTATTATGAATCATCATTTCTTTTCCAGTTTAGCTTACCATGAAGTGAAGCTTTTACTTTCAAAAGATCCTCGTTTTTCTCCTTTTCATTTTTTATTAGAGCATGAGCCTTTATTAAAATTTGTTTATTATGAAAAATGTGGTTTTATTGGTCAAACGACTGAGACGCGAATTGCTTATGAAATGGACTCCACTACAAAACGTCACAGAGCTGTAGCTGGATATCGTTCGGATATAGTTCCAGGGGAAAAAAATATTTACCACCCTAATGTATTCTTACCTTTTGAGATCAAAGGACTATGGTTACCTGTGCAAAAAGGAGCTCTTTTTTCAACTTTAAACCGTGTTGAGGATTGTCCATTAATCAAAATAAAAGACAAGCAACACTATATTTTATTTTTAATTCATCCTCAATCAGAACATTTTTACGCCTCTTTATTAAACACTCATAAAAATGAACTAGTTACTCTATCTTGTTTATCACTGAGCTCTTTTAGAACCGTGTTAATTGCTCTACCCCAATTTAGTGGTCATTTTATACCGGTCATGGTCAAACTAACATTAAATGAAGAGCATGGTGGCGTTTTGCGAGTTTTAAATAAACGTGATTGTGCTTTAAGCATTGGAAATAGTAAGATTTTTTCTCAGAAGCTAAAAACAAAAAATTTAAATTTCGCTATTTTTGAAGAGCCTTTAGCTTATGTTCCCCAAGGGTATGAAGCTGGAATGTTGTATCGGCAATTACCTGATTGTTTGAATCCTAAATTATCCAATCAACAAGGCTTATTTCCTATTCCTTTATTTTCCTTACAAGGAGTAAAAAATCGACATTTTTTTCAAGAAATAATTAATCTAAATGGAGAAAATCCTACACTATTTTTTAATACTTTTTTATTTTCTTTTGCAGGTATTTATTGTGAGCTGTTATTTAATTTACATATCTCCATACAAGCTCATGCTCAAAATTTACTTCTCTTAATAGATAAAGAAAATCAAATGATTGGCTTCATGTATCGAGATATGGCTGGAGTCAATCAGCTGTTAACATCAGAAGAATTATCTACTTTACCAGCAAACCTTCGTGATCCCAATATATATTATTTTGCCACTCATATTTTAGACGCCTCTAAAGCCTTGGAACAACAATTTGTGCTACGTTGCCTTACTCCTCTAACACGGCAACTTGTTAAAGATCGCTCCATGCAAAAAACTGCTCCTCTTTTTAAGGCTTGGTATAACACAATGAAAGCTAACAATTATTTACAAAATTGGACTCTTGAGCATTCAGATAACGATGAATATCAAATGCATTTGTCTGTACATCATTTTTATCGTTACGGCTATATAGAAACATTATTCATGCATGCGTTAATCGCTACTCTCAAGCAAATAAAATCTCTAGATAAAAAATGGTTGCAAAAGCAGAAGCAGTCTTTTTTGCATTATGAAAAAATAAACACTAATGAAGTCCTTCCACCCTGTGTTAAAAAACCTTTTTTTAGCGTATTAATTAATGCACTTTTAAAAGATCATTTAATAGATAATTAAGATATATTTCATTTTTACTGCACAATAAAGCCTATTTAAAAAATATTGATCTATTTTAGAGCCTTATGTTGATTTAACATGGTACCTTGATATAATTTAAACAAAAATTAGAATTGGAAAAATAATCATGCCCTCAAATAATGCTATTACTGTAACAGTTAAAAATCGGCCTTATTTGCAAACATATCAAGAAATATATCAGCGCCTCAAACAATTAGAATCTGAAACCAACAAAATAATAATCTTGTCTAAAGAAATAGACATCGAAATAAATAGGCAGGAAAAAGAGGTTGCGAAAATAGAGGAAGAGCTAGCAAAAAGCGAAGCAGAACTTGCACCTTTCATCTCGAATGCTACATTTTATTTAGGTTGCTTTACTAGTTTTGTAAGCGCTTGTGTTTTGGTTGCAAGCAGTAAACAACAGATTAATACTTCTAAAATAGTAAGCGCTGGTGCCCTATTGACAGGTGGTTACCTCGTTCTCAATGGTATTTTCAACAAGCCCAGCATAGAAAAATCTACGGAAACGAAGGAGTATTCAGCATCTGAAGTAAAACCTAAATGATAAAATGCCTCATCTATAGCATTGCCCACTAAGCTTTATACTTCGTTGCATTCTCACTCGGCTTCAGTCATGTACTAGTGTACAGTAATCGTTCACTTAATGGCGTCAAATTAAGCTTTTAATGAAAGTAGGTTGGGTCTTTTTGACCTAATGGCGCTGCCTTAAGGCTTTATCCTAGTTTGCTACCTCTTTCACTGTCGTTAAGTTAAGAGGTTTTACACCGAAACCGTTCGGTCTGAGGAGCAGCGATAGCAGCGTCTCGAAGGCTTAGCACCGCATCACGCCTTCGAGACGGAAGCTTGCCGCTTCCTCCTCAGGCCGAACGGTTCAGCGTAAAGCAGAAAAAACGTCCTTAAGGAAAGCAGCGCCATTAAGTCATTTTGACCCAAACTACTACTGTAGGAAAAGCCATATTTGGCCAAGGATTTAACACGCCCTTTGAACAATTATGGTGTACACTCCTTTGCCTCATTCCAATGCGTCTCGTCTAAAACTTAGTGAGCAATGCTATAAAATCTTGGAGAAAGTCTAATTTTGAATCCAGGTTGAGAAAAACAAGTGAACTTTCCTTAATGCAGAGCGAACTTATTTTGAATAACTACCAAACCATGGTCCATCAGTATGTATAGCGCGTATGGTATAATTAAAATCATTGTTATAGGAACAAGACCACGCCTTAGCCCGTATCTGAGTGGGGCCTTCTATCAGCGCCATAGTTTTTAAAGCATTGCTTGCTTTTAAGCTTGCATCATCAAGATCTTTAGCATTATCCACCCAGACTGCAATCCTCCAATCTTGTTCCGTATCAAATTTAGAAGAACGAGAGTCCATACTACTCATACCATCAAAATTGATAGTACTATAAACAAATTTTGATTTTTGAATGATAGATTCAACACTTGGACACTTTTCAGGAGACGTTATTGCAAAACAGTTCAATGTTTGTAAAGCCATTCCTAATAGAAGTAAATATTTTTTCATAGGTTCTTCTCCGTTGAAACCATATGTGTTTTATACCCTAAAACATTATGATAAATACAAGCCCAGCGTCCATTTTCTAAAAGAATTGGCCCTTGTTCAAATGATAAGGTCTTTAATGCTTTCTTAACTCCCGAAGTAGCGCTTGTACTTTTAGTTTCCATAGGATCATGCACCCAGATAATCAAATTCCAGGTATTTTGGGTACCAAACTTGCCTTCATGAGCAGCTTCATAACAAGTACCATCATAATGACAGCCACCAGCATCAAAAAATACTTTTTCATATTTATTGAATGAGGTCACATCTGGACATGCTTCAGGCTGTAAAAAATGGGAAGCGATAACACCATTACTAGCTAAAAAGAAAAGTGATGCATATAGAAATTTCATCCTAAAATCTCTTCGTAATCAAAAAAACCATTTTATATGAAAAAGTATGCTTGTCTAGGGTGCGATTTTAAGTGCGGTTAAATCTATTTCACCTCGCCCGCTTGCGGGAG
>CAMFHA010000053.1 GCA_945952115.1 uncultured Legionella sp.
CGAATGTGCACCCTTAATAAACTCCAAAGAAGTTTATTAGGGGTGACCTATTACCTTGGTTCATGTTAAATAGTTAATAAACCACTTTGTCGCCAACTTGGCAGCTTCTTCTAATGTTCCCGGCTCTTCAAACAAATGGGTTGCGCCAGGAACAATTTCTAGTTTACGTAGGCACTTTATTTGTGAAAATGCTTGTTGGTTTAATTCAATCACAACCTCATCGTGACCACCAATAATCAACAAAGTTGGTGCAAAAATTTTGGAAAGGGTAGCTCCTGCCAAATCAGGACGCCCACCACGTGATACAATTGCAGAAATCTCATGTTTAAGAGCAGAGGCTGCAACAATGGCTGCCGCAGCTCCAGTGCTTGCTCCAAAATAGCCATAAGTTAAAGATTTAAGTTGAGATTGAGTCCTACACCATTCTGTTACTTTAACAAGTCGCTTAGCTAAGAAGTTGATATTAAAACGTAATTCCCTAGTCACATTGTCAATGACCTCTTCTTCTGGAGTAAGCAAATCAAATAATAAAGTACCTAGATTTTTTGCATTAAGTTTGTGAGCAACAAATTGATTACGAGAACTTAAACGACTACTGCCACTGCCATGGACAAAAATAACTAATCCTTTTGCTGCGTTGGGAATACATAAAATTCCTTTCAGTTCGATATTATCAATAGGAATGGAAATATCGTGTTGCATATAAGAGTCCTTTTTTTCACAAAAACACTCTATGATTATTTCATTTTCGAGTTTGTTTGGATAGCTTTTCCATCAATCATGAACATACCATTTCCCTGATGATGAAGTGTTTTTGCATGTTTTTGCGTTGGGTCAATCCATGCTTTTAATACCTCAAGGATAAAAAAATTATATTTTTCTACTAAACTGTCATCGACAATTGTGCATTCAAGATTTGCAAAACACTCCTTTATTAAAGGCGCTTTAACTTTTGATGCAGTTTGTGTGGTAAAGTTAAACGCGTTGAATTTATCAATTTCTTTGCCAGAGGTATTTCCGCAACCCACGACTTGTTCTATTAACTCTACTGAAGGGATATTGATTACGCACTCTCTAGTAGTTCTTAATATGTCAAAAGAATAATTATTTGCACTAATGACGCAACCAATGAGTGGTGGCTGAAACTCCATCATTGTATGCCATGACATAGTCATAATATTTTTCTGTTGATCACGATTGGTTGTGACCAATACAACTGGTCCTGGTTCGAGCAGTTGATAAACTTCTGGTAAATGATAAGGTTGTTTTTTCATATAGTTAGTGATTGAGATAGATGACCATTCAATTGAGCTCCATGAATATCATTATTTTCTAAATAAATATCTTCTCTTAAATGACTTAGAACTACGTCCATATCTCTAAAGACATTACCTAAGATTTTTTCGCAAGGAAAACCATCCTTTCCCTTTTCAATAATGTGACTTGTTCCATCTGGGAAGATCATAAAATAACGACCTATGTGATTTTCAAATGGTTGTGAGCAAATCTTAAATTTCGGGTTTAATATTTTTGCTTTATTCACGACTCTATTAAATTCATCTTGGTTGATAAGCCAATCTCCAGCTAAGATATCTTTTTTTCTTGGACCGATTGGGTTGATCTGATACATTTTCCATCTTAATTTTTCTGGATCAATACCTGCGTTAAAGAGTACGGATCCAATTTTATGCACATGCTCCAAGTTTGGTTTTGCAACGACAGTTCGAACTGTCAAATCTATTTTTGGATATTCAACTTGAACATATCTTATTGCATCAAGAGCAATATCAAAATGATTAAATTTTCCGATTCGCATCAGTTTATTTATTTCATCTGATGGACCATCTATTGGTATTCCAAGATCATCAATGTATGGAAGTAATGCATCAGCTTTTCTTCGTAAAAGAATCCCATTTGTTGATAATGTCACACGCATGTTAAGATCAGATTTAATATACTTTATTAGATCAGGCAACCACCCTTTTAAAAGAGGCTCTCCTCCCGTTATAATTACACTTTTTGTACCTAAAGATTGTAATTTTTTAACTAAGTTTTTCCATTCATTTAAACGTATTGGTTCCGCTGTATTATGTTCTGGTCCCCAACACCAGGTACAATTTAAATTACATCGTCCTACGAGATTAAGATCAACTGTTGATGGAAAACCTTGCGTAGAAAAAGAAGATTGTTGAGTTACTCGCAAGGGCGAAGCAAAATGTGGTTTAAAAAACGTTGATGTTACTCTAAGACCTCCAAACACAATGAACCTCGACTGAAATATATTTTTTAAAATGTTGAAAACGAGATAATATTTTTACCAGAAATAATAAGGAATAGGGTACAGCCCATTGTTCACTATTACCCTGTTATATCGTTAAGCAATTTATCAACAACGCTACGTAATCGATGAACCTCAAACAATGAAGGGGTTCTACTTGCTCTAAAATCGCATTAAAATCTGCCATAATAGACCTTAAATTGTGGTTATTCTAGCAAGTTTGCAATGATAAATAACAATACTATATGTAAATCTCGCATCATGAGGCCTGATGCGAGTAGTTTATTCAATAAAAATTAAATATTAGTCTTTTTCTTTATTAGAAAGTGCACCTGTTGTTGCATCAATTTTTACCTTAACTTTTTTTCCATTTGCATTTTGTCCTTTCACTTCCCATTGACCATGCTCAAATTCAACTTTTCGAATATTCGTGCATCCGGCTTTTTCTGCAGTAGACAAGGCTTGTTGAATGCTAATTTTAGGTAAGTTATTTGCGTTGGCGAAAACAGCTGAGCAAATTAAGGGCAAAGTCATCAATGTTATTAATTTTAGTTTCATTTGAACTCCTTCAATTATTTTTATCCATATAGAGCGTTGCTTAACAATCATATTATATACCCAATTTCCTTCAAAATGCTATTTTTGGCCTGTCGCTTTGTTCACTCATGGCACTTTAAAAGATTCACAATAGAGCAGGTTATTACTTATCTTTTAAAGTGCCATGAACGAATAAATCAAATCGTCCAAAACCTAGCAGTTTGAAAGAAATTGGGTATATATCATTGACCTATTCAATGAGATGAATGAGCTCTTAAGTGAACTTCACGAAAAATAAGACCTATCATGGCGATAATACAAAAAATACCACCCATATAAAAAGTAAATGATGGACCAACAGACTCCCATAAAAACCCAGCTAGCATATTCGCAATTAACATCATTATTCCGCTCGCCAAATTAAAAAAACCATAAGCTGTCCCGCGCAGATCAAGAGGGGCAACGTCTGCAATCATGGTTGCAAATAATCCTTGAGTCATTCCCATATGAACTCCCCAAAGTGAGGCACCCGCGATGAAGGTTATCCAATGATTATTTACAGCAAGCAGTAGATCAGCAAAAATCAAAACGAGTATGCTTAACATTAATAATTTAGAATGACTCATATTATCAGCGAGCCTTCCAAAAGGATACGCAGACAAAGCGTAGACAGTATTCATAATGACCATGACAAAAGGAGCAGTAGCAATGGACATGCCGATATTCATTGCCCGTAATACCAAAAATGCTTCGCTAAAACGAGCTAGTGTGAATATGGCGCCTATGATGACTAGCCACCAATAAGCAAGATTCAGACGGCTTAAGTGATAACGGCTGAAAGGGTTAAGACGTTTTTCACTGATTTTATGATTTTTAGGCTCTTTGACACCCAATATTAAGAGTAAAACAGAAAAAAGTCCGGGGATTAACGCAATCCAAAATACAATACGGAAATGATTTGAAAACAATAGCATCAATCCAACGGCTAATAATGGACCAAGAACAGCACCTAACGTGTCAAGCGCCTGACGAAGTCCAAAAGCGCTTCCTCTTATTTCATACGGTACAATATCAGCTACTAAGGCATCACGAGGGGCTCCTCGTATGCCTTTGCCTATTCTATCAAATACGCGCGCAGTCAAAACCATATGACTTGTTGATGCGATCGCAAATAATGGTTTAGATAATGCACTCAATGCATAGCCTATCACAGCAAGCTTTTTGCGTTGTCCTAAATAATCACTGAGTGCGCCTGAGAACGTTTTCACAATCAGTGAGGTAGATTCACCCAAACCTTCAATAATACCAACTACAATAGGGCTTGCACTTAAGGTGGTGGTTAAAAACAAAGGCAATAGGCTGTGAATAATTTCAGATGAAATATCCATCAGCATACTGACAAAACCCAATATCCAAATGCTCAGTGGAATTTGTAATAAAATTGAGTTTGGTTTACTTTGCATAATAAGTGCTTATTCAATAAATCCCTTATTCATCCCAACTAAGTGTTCCTCCTGCTTGGTATTCTATAACGCGTGTTTCAAAAAAATTCTTTTCTTTCTTAAGATCCATCATTTCACTCATCCAAGGGAAAGGATTTTCTGCGCCAGCATATTCATCACTTAAACCAATTTGATTTAATCGTCGGTTTGCAATGAAATGTAAATATTCTTCAAACATTTCAGCATTCATTCCTAAAATACCTTGTGGCATAGTATCTTGAGCATATTGATATTCTAATTCTACGCCTTCTCTTACTAGAGAAATGATTTCTGCTTGGAATTCAGGAGTCCATAAATGTGGATTTTCAATTTTAATTTGGTTGATGACATCAATACCAAAATTCATATGCATGGATTCATCGCGCAAGATGTATTGGAATTGTTCAGAAGTACCTACCATTTTATTACGGCGACCCATTGATAAGATTTGAGTGAATCCTACATAAAAGAAAATACCTTCAAAAATGACATAAAAAGCAATTAAATCGCGTAATAAACGCTGATCATTTTCTGGCGTTCCTGTGTGGAAATTAGGATCGCCTAAGCTTTCTGTAAAAGGAAGAGCCCATGCTGCTTTAGTGGATACAGAAGGTATTTCTCTATACATATTAAATACTTCAGCTTCATCGAGACCTAAACTTTCAATAACATATTGATAGGCATGTGTATGCAAAGCTTCTTCAAACGCTTGACGAAGTAGGTATTGTCTACATTCAGGGTTGGTAATATGTCTGTATACGGCTAAGACTAAATTATTTGCAACTAATGAGTCAGCTGTAGAAAAAAATCCCAAATTACGTTTTATGATTAAACGTTCTGCTTCGGTTAATCCATTGGGATCTTTCCATAAGGCCACATCAGCACTCATGTTTATTTCATTAGGCATCCAGTGATTGGCACAAGCAGTTAAATATTTATCCCAAGCCCATTTATATTTAAATGGAACGAGTTGATTTAAGTCTGCTCGACAGTTAATGATTTGTTTATCATCAACGTGAATACGACGTGCGCCCATTTCAGGTATTTCAAGTCCTGTCACGCCTAGATTAGAGGCGTTGACATTATGTTCTTGAGTGTAATTATTAGACATGTCTATTTCCTCAATTATTATTGGCATGCTTCGCAATCGGGATCAATTATTGAGCATACTTTAGGTTCAGGGTTAATTTTTACTGCATTCAGTGCACCATCAGTTACCGTAGATTTCTCAGCATTGCTAGCACCTACACTGCGAAGATAATAAGTGGTTTTTAATCCACGTAACCAAGCATGCATGTAAATATCATTCAGTTTTTTACCTGAAGGTTGAGCCATATAGATATTTAATGATTGTGCCTGATCAATCCATTTTTGACGTCTGGATGCTGCTTCAACAAGCCACATTGCATCAATTTCGAAACAAGTTGCATAACGTTGTTTTAATTCAGTAGGAATACGGCTAATAGGTTGAACACTGCCATTGAAATATTTTAGATCATTAACCATTACCTCATCCCAGAGATTTAGTTCTTTTAATTCTCTGACTAAGTAATCATTTACTACAGTAAACTCACCGGATAAATTGGATTTTACATATAAATTTTGGTAAGTCGGTTCAATAGATTGTGACACGCCGCAAATATTAGAGATAGTTGCCGTTGGAGCAATAGCCATTACGTTAGAGTTGCGCATTCCTTGAGTACGTACTTTAATTCTTAATGGTTCCCAATCTAAACGTTGCGAACGATCTTGCTCTAAATATTTATTACGTGCTTGTTGAAGTAAATTAATTGAGTCAATAGGCAGTATTCCTTTACTCCATAGAGAACCTTCATAGCTAGAATAGCTGCCGCGCTCTTTAGCTAAATCACAAGAAGCTTCGATGGCATAATAACTAATTAACTCCATAGATGAATCTGCAAATTCTATGGCCTCTTTAGAAGAATAATTAATTTTTAATTTATATAAAGCATCTTGAAAACCCATTAAACCTAAACCAATAGGGCGATGCTTTAAATTAGAATTACGTGCTTGCGGTACAGAATAGTAATTTATATCAATCACATTATCTAACATACGAATTGCTGTAGTTATAGTACGTTTTAGTTTTTCTCTATCAAGAACGCCATTAATAATATGAGCAGGCAAGTTTACGCTACCTAAATTACACACGGCAATTTCTTCTTCTGAAGTATTCAAAGTAATTTCAGTACATAAGTTAGAGCTATGAACTACGCCGGCATGTTGTTGAGGTGAGCGTAAATTACAGGGATCTTTAAAAGTCATCCATGGGTGGCCTGTTTCAAATAACATGGAGAGCATTCTGCGCCATAGTTTAACTGCTGAAATGGTTTTAGCGTTAATAAGACCTTGGCGATTTTTTTCTTCATAATCAATATAAAGTGTTTCAAAAGATTTACCATATTGATCATGTAAGCCAGGAACCTCATCAGGAGAAAATAAAGTCCAGTCAGCATTTTCATTGACCCGCTGCATAAATAAATCAGGAATCCATAATGCAGTATTCATATCATGTGTACGTCTACGATCATCACCAGTATTTTTTCTTAGCTCAAGAAATTCCTCGACATCGCGGTGCCAACATTCAAGATAAGCACATACAGCTCCTTTACGTTTACCTCCTTGATTTACTGCGACAGCAGTTGCATCAGCTACATTTAAGAAAGGAACAACACCTTGTGATTTACCATTTGTACCTTTTATGTGAGCTCCCATTGCACGTACAGAAGTCCAATCATTACCTAAACCACCAGCAAATTTAGATAATAAAGCGTTATCTTTAATAGCACTATAAATACCATCTAAATGATCGGGAACAGTAGTTAAATAGCAACTTGACAGTTGAGGACGTGTAGTACCTGAGTTAAAAAGAGTAGGAGTAGAGGACATGTAATCAAAAGAAGAGAGTAATTGATAGAATTCAATTGCTTTTTCATTTTTATTTTTTTCACGTAAAGCAAGCCCCATAGCAACGCGCATAAAAAAGGCTTGTGGCAACTCATAACGAACCCCTTTTTCATGAATAAAATAGCGATCATAAAGGGTTTGGAGACTTAAATAAGTAAATTGCATGTCTCGCTCAGGTAATAAAGCTTTACCTAATTGTTCTAAATCAAACTCAGCCATTTTATGTTCTAGCATCCCTTGAGCAATACCTTTTGCTATATAGAGTTTAAAGTAAGAAGGATAAAGTGAGCTCATCTCATCAAAGGTTGCTGCACTTTGGATATTTAGCTTGGTTAAAGCTTCCATGCGCATGGTGTCTAATAATAAGCGAGCACTTACATAAGTATAATTTGGTTCCTTTTCTACTAAAGTACGCGCAGCCATGATTAAAGCTTTGTGAACATCTTCAAACTTAGCATGATTATATAAATTACGGAGAGCATCTTTAATTACAGGTTCTGTAGCTACATGTTTTAAATCACGACAGGCTTCTGCAACAATAGTATTGACACGCTCTATATCTAAAGGCTCTAAATCACCATTAGGCATGGTGATTAACAATACCTTAGCATCAGCAGGTTGTTGCTTTAATTCTTTTTGGCGTGCTTTGCGATGTTCTTCACGATATAAAACGTAGGCGCGAGCGATTTTGTAATGTCCGCTTCGCATTAATGCTAATTCTACTTGATCTTGAATATCTTCAATGTGAATAGCACCACCACTAGGCAAACGACGCTTAAAAACTTGTGTAATTTGACGGGTTAATTCTTCAATTTGCCGATGGATACGATCAGAGCTGGGAGCAGTGCCACCTTCGTTAGCAATAAATGCTTTAGTAATGGCAACTTTTATTTTGGAATCATCATAATTCACTACTTTACCATTACGTTTTATTGTTTTGAGTAAACCAGGAGCATTAGCATTCAACTCTAATTGACTTGTTTGCGGACTATTTACTGGCTCATGAAGTTCAGACATGTTTTCCCCATTGATATTGTTTATGTAACCAATTCATCGTTACATTTATTATAGTTTATTATCGCCTACAACCCCAATATATAGTTATTTTTTTTTGAAATCAATCTACATCATGTGGTTTTTGAAAAAAAACTGGGAATATGTTGTGGATAAGTTGTTAGTTTTTGTAGGATAAAAAATTCAAGGTTTGAATAAGTTATTCTTTTAAGTCAATTTATTTATTCACAGAAGAAAAAATAAATTTTAAAGGAGCTTTTTAAAATTAAAAATCTTGCTTTTTGAATCAAGTTTTGCATCGCTGGGAAATTCTATAGTATAAATGTTTTAAGAATCATTTGCTCATTTGTTCAGATACTTGTGACTAGAAGGATGTATGTCTATTATATAAATATACATTAAGTGCAAAAGCGTAATAATGTAAGTGCAGCAGATTCATTGTTAAAACTAAATTGACAAAGATAGGAGAATATAATGAATAGTGAAGAAACAATTACAGAAATAAGAACATTATTAGATATTCATCCAGACGATGAGTTGAAGTTAGTTGCTAATTGGGGTGGAGTAGGTGATAACATGGAGTTTCATGAGACACGTAATCATTTAATTGCCCTGATACACACTTCAAATGTTCTAAAGGAACAGCAAAAAGAAGAACTTGGAACACGTATAGATTACAAAACTATAAAAATAAGAGATCTTGAATTATCTTTAGATAAAAAAATTGAAGAATTATGTACTTATTGTTTACATGAGGTTGAAAATGTTGTATCCAATATCTCTCGTTTAAGACCATAATCAATAAGGACTTCTGCTTTGCCTCAGCAATTTCGTGCTGGAATAAGAATGAACTTCTCCCAATACTTATTTTTGTGTTGAGGAATAATCTCTGTGAGTTACGAAGTCCTTAAAAGAATTAAACAAACAGTTGTTTGTCTATTGCAGCATTCACTCGCAAATCATGCTTTAATTCCTCACAAAACCTCAGTTAGGGGTTTTATGCTCTATTGAAAGTAGAAATACTAGATTATTTTCTTTTTACCACAATAGCATCACTGACATTAGAAAAACCATGAACATTCAATTGAAAAGAATTAATATGCGCATAAAGCTGGCTTGAGCTGCCACCATCTAAATTAATCGCATCTGTGCAGTTTAGTGGATAAGCTTTTAATAAGTGAGCTAATTCATCTGTGGTCATTGCTGCATTAGTGGACACTAGAATAATGACCTTTCCTTGTGATGTGATGCCTAATGCTGAGCGATCAGCAATACCTTGCTTTAAAGAGGGAATTTTGCCTCTGATTAAAAGACGAGGACCGCTTTGTATAGCGAAATCAATTTGCTCATCTTGATAAAAATGTTTAGGATTAGAAATATAAGGTTTATTATTTTTTATATAAAAGACTCCCCACCAGCTAATATCTTTTAAAGGATTCTTTAGTTTTTTATTAGTAATGCGTAATCCCAATGGTTTAAAATCGGGATCAAAAAAACCTCCATTAACACTTAACAATGCATTACTATGTTGCGCAAATTGATCTGCAGAAGCATTTTTCATTGCTAGGTTTTTTGCAGTCACTAAGGCTAATTTATTTTTATTGAGATCAATTCGAAAAGCATAAATATGAGACCAAGGAGTTAATATCCCGCCTTCTAAATCCTGATATTCAATTCCTGAAGCAAGCTTTTGCCAATTTTGAGCACAATAAGATCCTTGCATCAGTAAAAAAAAAGAAAACAAAAACGTAATTTTTAAAAAATACATTGTGTTTATAGGATTAACCTTGGTTTGAAAAGACATCTTATTGTATCCTTAGTATATCGCTCAATACCATGGAATTTTTATATGCAAATAAAAAAGCAAAATAGCAATACTGAAGTGCAGAAGTCAACAGAAAAATTAACTCTGTTAATGAATGAAGTATTAGATTTAGCTAAAAAAGAAGGGGCTACTAATGCCGCAGTTGCAGTAAATAATGATCGAGGTTTTTCAGTTGATGTTCGCATGGGGCAAGTAGAAACTGTTGCGTTTAACGAAGATAAAGGGGTCGGTTTAACTGTTTATATTGGACAACGTAAAGGAAGCGCGAGTAGTACTGATACTTCTAGTGAAGCAATTAAAATCATGGTAAAAGCAGCGTGTGATATTGCTAAGGTTAGTGCTGAAGATCCTTGTTTTGGTTTAGCAGATAAAGAATTAATGACCAAAGAGCATCCTGATTTAGATTTATTTCATCCTTGGAATATTACTCCTCAACAGGCTATAGAAATGGCTCTTGATTGCGAACAACATGCTTTATCTATAGATAAACGGATTACCAATTCAGATGGCGTAAGCGTTTCTTCTTATGAATCACATCATGGATATGCTAACACTCATGGAGGGCAAGGGTTTATAAATAGTACACGTCATAGTTTAAGTTGTTCATTAATTGCTACAGAAGCTGAGGCAATGCAGCGTGATTATGACTATACTAGTGTTCGTAATGCGCGTGATTTGATTTCTCCAGAAATTATCGCAAAAAATGCTGCTGAGCGTGCTTTAAGTCGTTTAGGGGCTCAACAAATAGCAACTCAAACATCCCCAATTATTTTTTCTTCTAGAGTTTCAAGTGGGCTTTTAGGCAGTTTTATTAGTGCAATTAGTGGCTCCAATTTATATCGAAAAAATTCTTTTTTGCTTGATTCTATAGGACAACAATTATTTCCTGATTTTGTTCATATTTATGAACAAGCTCATTTATTAGGCGCATTAGGCAGCTCTCCTTTTGATAGTGAAGGAGTACCTACGCGTAATAATGTTTTAGTGCAAAATGGTCGTTTAGTTCAATACGTATTGGGTAGCTATTCTGCACGAAAAATGGGATTGAGTACTACAGCTAATAGTGATGGAGTTCATAATTTAACGATTGATCCAAATGCAGGCGATTTAAATGATCTTTTAAAAAAAATGAATAAAGGTTTTCTTGTTACAGAACTAATGGGACAGGGCATTAATGGTATTACGGGAGATTATTCTCGTGGTGCAAGTGGTTTTTGGGTGGAAAATGGAGTGATTCAATATCCAGTTGACGAAGTGACTATAGCCGGAAATTTAAAAGAGATGTTTAAAATGATTCTTGCAGTAGGCAATGATATTAATATTAATCTTGCAACTCGTTGTGGTTCTATCTTAATAGAACAAATGATGATTGCTGGAAAATAAAATTATTTGCGCGAGGAATATGTTTTGAAACGAGTTATTTTTTTATTTCTGTTGATTATTTATCATAGTAGCGGCTATTCATGGAATGCAACAGGACATCAATTAGTAGCACAAATTGCTTATGATAATTTAAGTCCACAAGCTAAAAAAATGTGTAGCCAAATTCTTCAAGTACAAGAAAATGATTTAGAGCCTTACTTTGTGAATGCATCCACTTGGTTAGATGAAATTCGTAAAAAAAATATTCATCAATTAGATAGTTTACATTATATTGATATTCCCTTTACGAAAGATAAAAGTCCACTACCAGCAATAAATTCAAAAAATGCACTTTGGGGAATAAAAGAGGCTATTCTTGTTTTATCTTCTAATAAGACAACGAATGCTATCCAATTATTAAGCTTAAAAATATTAATTCATGTAATTGGTGATATTCACCAACCACTCCATACAACGACGAAAGTAAGCAGGTATTTCCCTAAAGGGGATATGGGAGGAAATTTATATCTTTTTTCTCGCAGTGCTTACGGTAAAAATTTGCATCAATATTGGGATAATGGTGCTGGAATGTTAAAAAAATCTACTTTGAAGGATATTAAAAAACAAGCTCAACAATGGGAACATTCTAATCCGTGTTATTTAATTTCAAAACTGAAAACACCTCAGCAATGGATAGAAAAAACTCATTTTATTGCTATAAATCAAGTCTATTCTTTACGAACACATAAGAAGCCTAATAAAAATTATCAATATAATGCTAGAGAAATAACTGCTCAACAGATCTCTTTAGCAGGATGTAGATTAGCTGAGGTTCTTAATAGAATTGCGATTGATCGTTCTGCGCAAGAATAAATTAAAAGGGATCTACATTATCATAAAAATATCTAAAACAAGACGTACGAAAAACCCCAAGGTCGAGGCAAAAAATGTTTTAATGAGGGAGTTTAGATATACCAAATGACCGGACTAAAACATTTTTTAACAAAGAGATTGGGAGTTTTTCGTAAGTCCTGTAAAATTTAGGTGTGTTTACCGTGCATATATTATAAAATTCATAGATTAATGATAAAATTAGATGAATTAAAATAATCAAACTAATTGGTGAGGAAAGAAACTAATGCATGACGGTTCTGTATTTTATACTATCTTTTTAATCTTTTCTGGAGCAGCATTCCTTTCAACCTTAGTTTTATATACAAAACAATCTTTACTAGTTGCCTATATTCTTCTTGGCGCAGCCTTGGGTCCTTGGGGGCTTAAATTAGTTCCTGATGTAACCACTGTACAACAAGTAGGAGATGTGGGCATTGTATTTCTACTTTTTCTATTAGGCTTGCATTTACAGCCACAAAATTTAGTTCATATGTTAAAGAAAGTAACTTGGATTGCTATTATCAGTTCAATATTATTTGCTGCAATTGCTTACTATATTGGCCGATGGTTTGGACTTACTCAAACTGAATCGTGGATACTTGGAGGCTCAATGATGTTTTCAAGTACTATTATTGGCCTTAAATTATTACCAACAACTATTTTACATCATCAGCATACTGGAGAGGTGATGATCAGTGTCTTATTGATGCAAGACATTATAGCTATTATTATCTTAATTCTGATTAATGGAGCTCAACAAGGTGGTGGTTTTGCACTGAACGATCTTTTATTAGTTGGTATTGCTTTACCTTCTTTATGTCTTTTTGCTTTCTTATGTGAGCGCTATATTTTAATTAAATTATTGGCTCGTTTTGATAGAACCCAAGAATATGTCTTTTTACTTTCGATTGGCTGGTGTCTTAGCATTTCTGTTTTAGCTCAAGTTTTAGGTCTTTCAGAAGATATTGGCGCTTTTGTAGCGGGGGTTGCTTTAGCATCAAGTCCTATTTCTTTATTTATTGCTGAAAGTCTAAAACCGCTTCGGGACTTCTTTTTAGTGATGTTCTTTTTTTCGATTGGAGCAACTTTTAATTTTAGTTTTGCCGCACAAGTTATTATTCCCGCACTTATTTTAGCTACGTCTATTTTGGTTATAAAGCCTTTCTTATTTTATATCCTTTTAGTTCGTTCAGGCGAAAAGAAAAATGTTTCTAAAGAGGTCGGTATTCGTTTGGGGCAGGGAAGTGAGTTTTCTTTGTTAGTTGCTAGTATTGCCTTAAGCACTAAATTAATTTCAGATGTTGCTTCTAATTTAATCCAAGCAACAACTATCTTAACTTTTATAGTGTCTTCTTATCTTGTGGTATTAAAATATCCAACTCCAATAGCTTTATCCGAAAAAATGCGTAAGGATTAATAAAAATGAAATTGCTAGTTATTCTTTTATGTTTATTGAGCGAACGTTTTTTAATTCATTCGATGTCTTATAACCGTTTTGTGTGGTTTGAATCCTATTATCAATATATAAAAAGTTTCATTGATAAAAATAATATTCCTAGAAATACTGCATTCCTACTTTTTTTAATTATTGTGCCTATAATAATAGGTGTTAGCCTGGCTTATTTATTATTAAGCTCAATTTTATTCGGTTTTCTGGGTTTACTATTCAATTTGGCTATCTTTTATTATTGCTTAGGACCAAAAAATCCTTTTTATCCTTCTTTTGATTCTAAGTTAAATAACTCTGCAGCTTTTGCAAAACTCTATTTTGCCGAGGCAAATAATCAATTATTTGCCGTGATTTTTTGGTATGTTATTGGAGGCCCTCTTGCTGCATTATTATTTAGGCTGATTTCTTTAAGCAGAGCAATAGATACAGTTTCTTTATTAGCTAAGGATTTAACAGAGATTCTTGAATGGATTCCTGCTCGCATTACCGTATTATTGTATTTGTTAGTGGGCAATTTTCAATCGGGTTTAAAATGTTTTAGTAGTTATCTTTTAGCAAAGCCTGCTTTAAATGAACAAATGTTAAGCGAATGTGGTTTACTCGCTGTGCAGAGTAAGGAATTATACTCTCCACAATTAGAATCAACCACGAATAGTGTAGATGAAATTCCTATGCCTATTGCAGAAACTTTAGTGGAGCATGCTACGATAATGCTATTGGTTTTTATTGCTTTATTCACTCTTGCGGCATGGTTATAATTATAGGAGCATTGTTATGCGCTTTTTATTTGCATTGTGGTGCGTCATTTTTCTTTTAATTAATGCGGGATGTGTTAGCAAACCAATTAATATTTTAAATTCAAATAGCTCCAAGTCATGTTTAGCTCAATGTAGTCAACGTTTTGAATCGTGCAGAGTATCCTGCGTTAATAATTGTGCTGTTTGTTCTGCAAAAGCCAATCGCGAAATGATAAAAAATTATTCAGGATATGTTCATGAAGAACAAGTTGAAGGTGGATATGTAATGCGTGGGTTGAAATCTTATCGTGATCCACTACAATGCCGCAAAGTTAGCTGTAATTGCTATGCAGATTTAATGACTTGTGAACAAAATTGTACTGGAGTTATTCATAAACAATTGCGAGCAGTGCCACACTGTACTTAATTAGAATGCTGAGGAATTTTTCATGACTAATGAAACAAATTTAGATATTGATTCAATCGAAACTCGAGAATGGCTAGATGCTCTGCAAGCAGTGTTCAACTCAGATGGTGTTGAGCGAGGCGCTTTCTTATTACAACAATTACTAAATAAAGCAAATGCTGAAGGAGTAAAATTAGCTAGTTCAATAAATACACCCTACAGAAATACTATTAAGCCTCATGAAGAGAAGCAAATGCCTCCTGATGAAGGAGTGGGTAAACGATTAAGCGCGCTTATTCGATGGAATGCCGTTGCCATGGTTATTCGCGCAGGGAAATATGCACCTGAATTAGGTGGTCATATTGCTTCTTATGCTTCTTCATCGACTTTATATGAAACAGGCTTTAATTATTTCTTTAAAGGCCCTAATGGTGATAATGGAGGCGATCTTTTATATATACAGGGGCATTCTTCTCCTGGTATTTATGCGCGAGCTTTTCTTGAGGGACGCCTTTCTGAAGAACAATTAAAATATTTCAGGCAGGAAGTAGAAAAAGATGGTCTTTCCTCTTATCCTCATCCTTGGTTAATGCATGATTTTTGGCAATTTCCTACAGTATCCATGGGCTTAGGCCCTTTACAAGCCATTTATCAGGCGCGTTTTTTAAAATATTTAGAAAATCGTGGATTAATTAAAGCTGAAGGGCGCAAAGTTTGGGCATTTCTTGGTGATGGAGAAACTGATGAGCCAGAATCTTTAGGCGCATTGAGTATTGCTGCTCGAGAAAAACTTGATAATCTTATTTTTGTAATTAATTGTAACTTACAACGATTAGATGGGCCTGTTCGTGGTAATGGCAAAATAATTCAAGAATTAGAAGGTTTATTCCGAGGCGCAGGTTGGAATGTTATTAAAGTAGTATGGGGTAGTCGTTGGGATCCTTTATTAGCTCGAGATAAAGAAGGGTGGTTACAAAAACGAATGGATGAATGTCTTGATGGCGATTACCAATCTTATAAAGCAAATGATGGTTCTTATGTAAGACAACATTTTTTTAACCAATATCCTGAGTTAAAGAAAATGGTGGATAATCTTTCTGATGATGAAATATGGCGTCTTAATCGCGGTGGTCATGATCCTCAAAAAGTATATGCGGCTTATGCAGAAGCTGTTGCTCATAAGGGTAGTCCAACCGTTATTCTTGCAAAAACAATCAAAGGCTATGGAATGGGTGCTGCTGGTGAGGGACAAAATATTACTCATCAACAGAAAAAAATGACTGTTGATCAATTAAAAGCATTTCGAGATCGTTTTAGTATTCCTATTAGTGATAATGAGATTGCAGAAGTGCCTTTTTATAAGCCAGCTGAAGATAGTCCAGAAATAAACTATTTAAAAAAACAACGCGAAGCTTTAGGTGGGTATTTGCCTTCACGTTCCACAGAAATTGAACCATTAAAAATACCGCCTATTTCTGATTTTACTTCAATTACTCATGGATTAGGCGATCGTGAACTATCTACTACTATGGCTTTTGTTCGCATTTTATCTGTTTTATTAAAAAACAAAGATATTAGCTCACGAATAGTTCCTATTATTCCTGATGAATGCAGAACGTTTGGAATGGAAGGCTTATTTCGGCAAATAGGAATCTATTCGCCAGTAGGCCAACTATATACTCCGGTAGATCGTGAACAAGTGATGTATTATCGAGAAGCAAAAGATGGGCAGATTTTGGAAGAGGGTATTAATGAAGCCGGCGCCTTCTGTTCATGGATTGCAGCCGGAACTTCGTATAGTTCCAATAAACTGGCGATGATTCCTTTCTATATCTATTACTCCATGTTTGGTTTCCAACGAATTGGTGATCTTGCTTGGGCTGCTGGAGATATGCAAGCACGAGGTTTTCTGTTAGGGGGTACTGCAGGAAGAACAACTCTAGCTGGAGAAGGTTTACAGCATCAAGATGGTCATAGCCATTTACTTGCTTCAACTATCCCAAATTGTGTAGCTTATGATCCTACTTTTGCTTATGAATTAGCAGTAATCATTCAAAATGGTTTACACCGCATGTATGAAAAACGAGAGAATGTGTTTTATTACATTACAGTAATGAATGAAAACTATATTCATCCTGATATGCCTAAAGGAGCAGAAGAGGGTATTATCAAAGGAATGTATGTACTAAAAGAAGAAAAGAAAAAAGCTAAAACGCATGTTCAATTAATGGGATGCGGTACTATTTTGCGTGAAGTAATTAAAGCGGCAGAAATGTTAAAAGAGGATTATGGTATTACTTCTGATATTTGGAGTGTTACCAGCTTTAATGAGTTAAGGAAAGAAGCATTATCAGTGGAACGTTATAATGCAATGCATCCACAAAGGAAAGCAAAAGAAGCTTATGTTACTTCTGAATTAAAAGGCCGTCCAGGACCTATTATTGCTGCTACTGATTATATGCGCATGTATTCCGAACAAATTCGTCCTTTTATTTCTAATCGTTTTGTTACTTTAGGAACAGATGGTTATGGTAGAAGTGATACTCGTGAGCGTTTGCGTCATTTTTTTGAAGTAGATGCTAAATTTATTGTTCTTGCCGCGCTAAATGCTTTAGTAGCAGAAGGGGCTTTAGATAAGCTGAAAGTAGTTGATGCGATGCAGCGCTATTCTATTAATCCAGATAAATTAGATCCAGTTACTTGTTAGATCTGAGGATAACTATGGCAAATGAAATAAAAATAAAAGTTCCCGATATTGGTGGAGCAAGCAATGTTGATGTAATTGAGATATTAGTAAAAATAGGGGATAACATTGATATAGATACTCCTTTAATTACATTAGAATCAGATAAAGCAAGTATGGAAATTCCATCTACTTCATCAGGTATTATTTCTGCAATTAATGTAAAAATAGGCGATAAGGTTTCAGAAGGTGATGTTATTCTCGTTGCTAAATCAGAAGAAAAAACTCAACTTGAAGAATCTAAAGACGAAAAAGTCGCTGAAAAAGCATCAATAGTAGAAGAAAAACCAACACAAGAAAAACAAGCAATTATTTCTCAGTTGCTTGAGGTCTGTATTCCTGATATAGGCGGTGCTACGGATGTCGATGTAATCGATATTATGGTTAAACCTGGTGAGCAAGTGGAAAAAGATCAAGCGCTTATTACTCTTGAGGGTGATAAAGCAACAATGGATATTCCATCTCCTTATGCTGGAACAATTAAAGAATTAAAAATTAAATTAGGAGCTAAAGTTTCTCAAGGTAGTCCTATTTTAATGATGGAAACTAATGAAAGCGAGCCACAAGAAAAAATAGTTTCTGAAAAAGAAAAAACAACAGAAAGCAAAGAAAAAATTCAACAGCCAGAACCTAAACAAGCAGCTTCTACTCTAAGTCAAGTTACTGCTGTAACAGAAACTCAGGCAGATAGATTAATTTCTGCTGGGCCTGCGGTGCGAAGAATGGCTAGAGAATTAGGAGTCAAACTCTCTTTAGTATCAGGTAGTGGGCGAAAAGGGCGTATTGTAAAAGAAGATATTAATAGCTATGTTAAATCACGATTAGAACAGCCTGCAAGTAATGGATCATTTAATTTGCCATCTAATCCAGTTATTGATTTCTCTAAATTTGGTGAAATTGATATTCAACCACTAAATAAAATTAAAAAAGCAACTGGAGCTAACGTTCATCGCTCTTGGCTTAGTATTCCTCATGTAACGCAATTTGATGAAGCTGATATTACTGAGCTTGAAGCGTTTAGAAAATCTGAAGGTGAATCTAACAAAAATGCAGAGTATAAATTAACTATTTTAGCTTTTGTTTGTGCTGTTGTGAGCAAAGCTTTGCAAAAATACCCTCAATTTAATGCCTCTTTAGATTCCAGTGGTGAGCAATTAATTTATAAAAAATATTGTAACCTTGGAATTGCGGTAGAAACTCCTAATGGATTAGTTGTTCCAGTGATTAAAAATGTTGATCAATTAACAGTGATTGAAATTGCTAAAGAAATGGCAAGATTAAGTAACAAAGCAAGAGAAAAAGGCTTAATGCCTACTGATATGTCTGGTGGTTGTTTTACTATTTCTAGTTTAGGTGGTATCGGCGGAACAGCCTTTACTCCTATTGTAAATAGTCCTGAAGTAGCTATCTTAGGCTTATCACGCTCATCAATTAAACCAGTATATCAAAATCAACACTTTGTACCTCGTTTAATGTTGCCTCTATCACTTTCCTACGATCATCGAGTGATTGATGGGGCAGAAGCGGCACGATTTACACGTTATATCAGTGAGTGTCTCGCAGATATTCGAAAAGTATTACTTTGAAATTCTAAAAATTTATCTTATTTAAGAGGCTTGCAATGGCTAATAAAATCAAAACAAACGTAGTGGTATTAGGAAGTGGACCTGGTGGATATACAGCAGCATTTAGAGCGGCTGATTTAGGAAAAAAAGTAGTTTTAATCGAGCGTTATGATAATTTAGGTGGCGTATGCCTTAATGTAGGATGTATTCCCTCAAAAGCTTTATTGCATATTGCTAAAGTAGTTGATGAGACGCATGAAATGGCGGCTCAAGGAGTGAGTTTTGGTAAACCTCAACTAGATAGTAAAAAATTGGTTGCTTGGAAAAACTCAGTGATTTCTAAGTTAACTGGCGGTTTAAAAGCTTTATCTAAACAGAGAAAAGTAGAAGTAATAACTGGCGTTGGAGCTTTTTCAGGAACTCATGAAATTACTGTACAAACTAAAGAAGGTGCGGTTGTAATAGAGTTTGAGCAGGCCATTATTGCTGTTGGTTCTGAGTCAGTAAATCTTCCATTTATACCTGAAGATAAACGAATTTTTAGTTCTACTGGTGCTTTAGAGTTGGCTGATATTAAAGGTAATTTATTGGTATTAGGTGGAGGTATTATTGGTTTAGAAATGGCAACCGTTTATTCCTCTCTTGGCGTTGATGTTACAGTGGTGGAATTTATGGATCAATTAATTCCAGGTGCCGATGCAGATTTAGTCAATGTATTGCAAAAACGAATGACGAAAAAAGGCGTTAAATTCCTTTTAAAAACAAAAGTGACCGCCGTTGAAGCTAAAAAAGATGGAATTTACGTTTCTATGGATGGTGAACATAAAACAGATAAACCTGCATGTTATCAGCAAGTTCTTGTTGCTGTGGGTAGAAAGCCCAATGGTGGGGCCATTAATGCGGAGAAAGCAGGGGTTAAAGTAGATGACCGAGGCTTTATTAAAGTAGATAATCAGCAAAAAACTAATGTTCCTCATATTTATGCAATTGGGGATGTGGTGGGTCAACCGATGTTAGCTCATAAAGCAATTCCAGAGGGCAAAGTGGCAGCAGAAGTTATTGCCGGCATGAAGCATTATTTTGAACCCAAATGTATTCCTAGTGTTGCTTATACCGATCCAGAACTTGCTTGGGTTGGTTTAACGGAAAAAGAAGCTAAAGAGAAAGGCATTTCTTATGAAAAAGCAGTATTTCCTTGGGTTGCTAGTGGTCGTGCATTGAGCATGGGACGTGAAGAAGGGATGACTAAATTATTATTTTGTCCAAGCTCTCACCGAGTTTTAGGTGCTGGTATTATTGGGGTTAATGCTGGTGATCTAATTTCTGAAGCGGCTTTAGCTATTGAGATGTCATGTGATGTAGAAGATATTGCTTTAACAATACATCCTCATCCTACACTTTCAGAAACTATAGCCCAATCAGCAGAAATTTTTGAAGGTACAATTACTGATCTTTATATGCCTAAAAAGAAAAAAGAAGAGTCAACTAAATAATAGTCTTGAAATTTTATTTTAATTATAACAATGTAATAGAAAGACGTTTGAAGATGGCTCTATTACATTGCATTTATAATTTGTTGCTGGACTTTGAGAATGTGGTAAGAGAGGTAATAAAGAAAACTTAGGTTACAGCTCATTAGACTTCTTTCGAAACTTGCTGCAGAGAGCAAAGTGCGAGGAGGCTCGGAGCGGCACTGCCATTAAGTTAAGGAATTTTTATAGCCGTTCGCGCTGAGG
>CAMFHA010000054.1 GCA_945952115.1 uncultured Legionella sp.
TTTTAAATTCCGCAGGCGCAAAAAGCGATAGCGAAAAACCAAGATCTTCAGGTAGAATGAGTATATAAAGTTTAGTGAAAAATACTCAATATACTTTTCTCTTGTATAGCTAAAGGATATGTAATGATAGGACCTCTTATTGCATTATTACCACCAGATAAGCAAAATAAAACATTCTTTAGTTTTCCTAAAAGCAAAGAACCTTATTTGGGCTATCTTGAATATCATGTTGAGAAAAAACAATGGCTAATAAAAGCATTACGTCTCTCTTCAGACCGCAAGGCCATGTTAAGACCAGGCCATTTAGATGAGCGCTTTAAAACCTATTCAATTCCTTCCTGCAAATTAAATGTTCTTGTTGCAGCAAATGACACTAGTGCTGAGTCTAATAAATATTGTCTTATTTTTGAAGAAGATCAAATTCATGCTTATAAACGTTGGCACGAAACTAATGATAAAGAGTATTACATTACACATGCTTGGAGCTATTCGCCTCTTAAAGATAAATTAGAATTAGCGCCTACTCCTCAAACGTATATGATTACAGAGAGTGATTTTTCAGAATTAAGCAGTCAATATTCTGATTATATTCAAATTTGGCAACAAGAAGCCTCTTGCATTTCTAATCTAGAATTTAATTATTATGATAAAATTGATATTACTGACCAGCAGCAATTTCAAAATCAAGCTAATGCAGCACAATCTTTATTACAACCAGAAAATAATTCATTAAAAGAACAAATAGCTGATCTTTATTTTTTAGGTAAACGCTCCGTTTTGCACAACTTACTTACGTCCACGGTACATACTAAACATATTTTAGAGATAAGCTCAGATCTAATTAATCAAAGTAATTATCCTCAAAATTTATCAAAAGATTTAAAAATTAAAATGGATTCTAAAATTCAAGAACTCTGGTCTTGTATCCATACTCAAGAAGAAATAATGATTTGTTTTCAGCAATTGCATTGGGGAAATCAAAATTGGCTCGACTTTAAACCAACGGCTGTAGAAACTTTTTTGATTGCCCAATTTCCACATGACAGATTTCGTTCATTATTATTTAATACCACGATGCACAATATGCAAACCAAGCAGTTTAATGTACTTTATCAACTAGGACGTCGTTTAGAACGCTCTTTAGTTAATCGGGAGCAAATTACTAAAGATTTAGAGCAATTAACTGATATAGAATTATTGCAAATGGCACAAACTTACTTATCTTATTATCAGAATTTAAATGTAATTAATGGTTTTAAACTTGCTCATCCTTTTAAAATTATGATTTGGGTATTAAATTTTCTCTCTGAAAATAGATTTCACCAAGCAGCACGGTTAAAGCAATTTATTGCTGATGCTCCTGAAGATAAAAAAGAATACATAGAACGTTGGTTAAATAATTGTATTCCAGAGCGTAAAGAGGCTCTTTTTAAAGAATGCCTCAACTCCAGTTATCAGCTAGCTTGTATCTATACTCAAAACACATGAATTTTCGGCTTTTATGCTATTGCTTTTTCTGCTTAAAATACCGAAAATTCATGTGTTTTGAGTATAGCTAGCTTTAACTATAAGTACTATTCACCTGCATTTCGTTAATTTGCTCATAAGCACGTTTAGCTGGAATAAAATTAGGGTATTGAGTTACAAGTCGATGTAAAATCATACGCGACATTAGCTCATCGCCTCGATTCCATTCATTTAACGCATCCAGGTACACCCTGCTCACTTCATCATCTGCTATAGCTGGAGCATTATTCATTTGTATAGGTTCAATAAAACTAATTTTTCCTTGATTAGCCTCAAGGCGTTGTAATATTTGAGTTGCTTGTTTATTACCGTTTTGGCTTGCTTGCTCTAATAATTGTTTTCCTTTATCAGGAATACGTTCTCCGGCAGTGCCCTCTAAATAATAAGTGCCTAACTGATATTGAGCATAAGCATTTTGTCTATCTACTAGTTTTTGATAGAGTTCAGCAGAGCGTTTTTGATCTCTATTAACACCTAAACCATAATGATACATACGCGCTAAAGCAAGCATGGCTTTTTCATTACCTTGATTGGATGCTTTTTGGTAATATTTAAGCGCATCTTGGAAATCTAACTTAGTAGCTACCCCTGTTTCAGATAATAAACCTAAGGTATATAAAGCATTGCCATTTCCCAAACTGGCCGCTTTTTTATACCACATTAAAGCCATTTGGTTATTACGCTCTTGCCCAAGACCATAAAAATATAAAGTAGCAAGCTGATTCATGGCTTCAGAAAACCCTTTATTTGAAGCGGCTGTGAATAAGGCTTTAGCTTGTTGATAATCTACAGGAATACCTTTACCGTATTCATACATTAAAGCTAAATCATAAGTTCCATAGACATCACCTTGATTTGCTGCCTTCTGGTAAGCTTGCAAAGCTTGTTCGTAATCATCATCTACAGTTTCATATAGAAATCCTAGAGCAACAGATGCTTTAGCCAATTGAGCTGAGGCTTTTTTAAACCAATCTTTTGCTAAATTATAATCAGGTTCATTGATCTGCCCTACTTGATAGAATTGTCCTAAAAGGTATTGACCTAGCGCATTTCCTTGTTCTGCAGAAGCAGTATACCAACGTTGAGCACTTACTGGATCAGGCATTGACCCCAAACCTTTGTCTAGCATATAGGCTAACTTCAATTGAGCATCAGAATCACCTTTTTCTGCTAATCCAGCATAGATTTGTTTGGCTTGTTGTAATTTACTAGAGTCAGAATTTTGAGTGCTTTCTGCTAAATAATAATCTGCTAACACAATACCGGCATGATTATTTCCCAGCTCATAAGATTTAATTAAATCCGGTAAAAAAGATTTATTATCTTTATACGCTAATACCGCTAAATTAAAATCAGAATAAGAAAATTGACCCGCAGCAGACTCGTGCAATAAGCCCATACCCTTATCTTTATTTAAGGCAATATTTTTACCTTCTAGAGTATAAGTCCCTAAAATGAACTGACTTACAGGATTTTTTCCAGCTTGTTGATACCAATAAATTGCTTTCCCAGGATCTTGGGTTATGCCTATACCTCGATCATAGAGCATTCCTAGTAATAAAGCGGCTTTTTCATCACCATTATTAGCTTGCTCTTCAGCAATAGAAAAAGCTTTTTGCTGTTTTCTCAAGTTATTATCCATTGCATTATAAAAAGCTAAAGGCAAATAGGCTTGAGCTACATTATTATTTGCTGCTTTTGTATATAATTGACGTATTAAAGCCAATTTATGCTCTTTCATTGCAACACTTAAACCTTGAGTCCCCTCATGCGCTAAATAATCTGCAAGTTGATATTGAGCCAATCCAAAACCATTGGCAGCAGATAAATATAACATGGAGATTGCTTGATCATGATTAGCTTTTATAAGCTCTTTACCTTCTCCATTTGTTTTGCCTTGATCTAAAATACGAGCTAGAACATACTGAGCATTTTCATTTCCTTTAAAAGCAGCGTCAGTTAACCAATTTAAAGCAATTTGATAATCTGCATCTTCTTTAGCATGTGCTAAATATAATATGCCTAAATTATATTCAGCTCCTAAATGCTGTTGCTCAGCTGCATTCTGATAAAATACTATTGCTGCTTGATCATTTTGTGCAACACCTATTCCATATTGAAACATTTGTCCAATTTCAAACTGGGATTGCGGATCGCCTAATATTGCTCGAAAATACATTTGATTAAAAACAGTGGAGTAATTTACTTGTTTTTGCCAGCCATCTAACCAAATATCCATAATATCTGCAGTTTGTGGATCTGCATCGATGCCATAATAATTTGCTTCCAAATAAGGAACTGGCAAATCTTGTTTTGCTAACACCATACTGTTTACTTTTTCTAAAGAAACAATTTGAGGATTTAATGGATATAAAGGATAAGTCCATTGATTTGCAGGAAACTCATATTTTTTATCTGATAAAGCATCATAATAGGCAGTAATAGGAATGTCATTAGGTTGTGTTAATTCAAATTGAGGTTTAAAAATATCTTGACGATTCACTATCTCTACTTGTGGCGCTTGGTTATAGTTATTATTACGCCAAGTAAGAGGATTATTCCAAGTACTAAAAATACCATTCATTTGGTAAGATGTATCTTCTAGCTTCTCTGTTTTGCCATTACTTAACCATAATGCAACTAAAGCATAGGAAGAAACCGATTTAGCTTTTTCACCTTCAGCTGCTTTTTTAGACCACTCATCTGCCAAAGCTTGGTTTGCAGAAACACCAAGACCTTTTTGATATAAATTAGACAGCTCTTTTTGAGCAGTATTTAAACCTGCTTGAGCTGCTTTTAAAGTCCAGGAAAAAGCAATATTTGGATTGTAAACAGGGCTTTGTTCTTGTAAATAAACATGAGCTAATTGTAAATAAGCTTCAGGATCTCCTTGTTTAGCTGCACGACTAAAGTATTCTACTGCTTTATTACTATCTCCTTGAGCTAAGGCTATCCCTCCCATCTCTAGCATTGCAGGCGCATAATTTTTATCAATGGCTTGATTTAAAAGTTCAGAAGCCTTATTTACATCTTTAGTTACAATTTTTCCAATAAGATAAATTTGAGCAAGTCTAGTTAGTGCTTTTGGATTACCATTAGCTGCGGATTTATTCAGCCATATTAAACCTAATTTATTATTGCTTGAGTTTTTACTATCAAGAAAATTTTCTGCTAAAGCAAATTGTGCCAGAGCATTACCACTTTTTGCCGCATCAATATAATAATGCGAGGCTACATCAGTATTCTTTTTAACCCCTAAGCCATATAAATAAGCAGCTGCTACAAATAATTGAGCATTAATATCGCCTGCATTGGCTGCTTGTTTATACCAACGCACTGCTTGCTCAGGATTTTTATCATGCATTAAACTGTATTTAGCCATTAATTGGACTGCAGGCAAATAACCTTTTTCTGCAGACTTTAAAAAATAACGCATGGCTAAATCAGTATTTTTCAATTGACCATAACCATATAAATAAACTCGACCTAGATAATAATCAGCAACAGCATCTTTTCCTGTTTTACTAATCAACGGTTCCAGTGCTTTATTATAGTTACCTAGGCGATAGTTATTAAAGTCATTATCAGCCAAAGCATTCTGACTTGCTGACGCTGCAAAAAAACAGATCCAAGGTATTAACGATTTCATGAAGATTCCCCTCTCTATACCGCACTATACGCCAGGTATTATGCCATAATGTACTACTTCATTGACGGCACCATTTCGAGTATTACTATCAACTATCCAGTAATTACCTTTATTATTTAATCCAAACTTAACATTGACGTATTCACATACTTTAATTGTTTGAGCACAATCAAGAATTTGCCCATATTCTTTTTTACCATCACCAAGGCTACAAATAAACTTAACTTGCGGCTCGCCGACAGCGAGGACAGCCCAAGAATTTCCTCTAATACTATGATTATAACGAGTAGAGTATTCACTGTCTTTATCTCGCATTTGGTATAAACTAACTGTTTGCGGTAATTTATTATAAAAAAAATACATCGATTGCAAAGCGCCTTCTTTTCCTGGGAAAAGAGATAAAACCTTTAAGCTTTCCTCATAACCTACAGGCCTACAGCCTATGGGATAACGAGTTTCTTTTTCGCTATCAACAGTAGACGAGTTATTTTTTTTGCTTGCAGCTTGAAGAGGAGACGCTAGCCAACTACAAGCCAATATTAATGATACAACCGCCGCAGTTTTTATAGTAATTGTTTTCATTATATTTTCTCACTGTCGTTTAGCGGACGAACGGTTACTTTTGTCCCCATGAAATTATTACGCTCACTGGACAATTCTACAAAATTTAAATTCAACCATTTAGCATCTTCAGTAAACATGCGCACACAACCATGGCTCGCTCTTACTCCGGGAATATCATCTGAGCCATGTAAAGCAAATCCTTTATGAAAATACATGCAATAAGGCATTTTGGCTCCGCCTTTTCCTATTGGAAAAACATCGGAAGTACATTTAACATTTTCTTTACTAAATACTCTAAAAATACCTGTTAAAGTTCTGCACGATTTATTCGAATCAGAACACTTATCACGTCCTGAAGAAATAGGTCCCCACCACACTAAATTTCCTTGAGCATCATAGGCGCCCCAGGCTAATTTTTCTTGATCCACAATAATTTGCTTTTCAGTTTCCCCTTTCAATTTAATAGGAAAAGGCGCCACATCAAAAATTGTAAGATGATCTAAGTTCTTAGGAACGGCAATTTCTTTCCCTGCCCATAAATGATTATAAGTTCTATTCACTCGTTGAACCACATCACGTTGCACTGGATCAGGAAACAAACTCTCCCAAGTTTGGCCAGCCACTACTTTCAGGCAAGTATACTGAGGATATCCGCATAAAGCTGTTCCATAAAAAGTGGCTGCTTTAACACTCGACATTATCACTAACAGAGGAATTAATACCATTATTTTCTTCATTGCGGGCCCCCTTTCATGCTTTTTTATTTTCTATGCAAGAATCGTGCTAAACATTATTTTTATATTATTAAGTGTTGATGACAATTCATTAATTTGATTCATATTCTGTAAATTTGTCAACAAGCCCTATAATTTATAGTGTAGTAATACTTTTCCTTTATACCAACTCTATCTCAATTCTGGAGAATAAAAAAATTATTATAAAAAGAATTAGAATAACTTCCCCAAAATATTGCCTATTTAATGAGCAAAAATTAATGAAAATAACTATAAATGCGTTCAGCCAAACTCAAATTAATACCTGGCACTTTAGTTAATTCTTCTACAGAAGCTTTAGCAAGATCACGTAAGCCTCCAAAACGTTGTAACAAAGCTTGCCGTCTTTTTGTTCCTAGGCCTTCAATTTCTTCTAAAACAGACTGAGTTCGTATCTTTTGTCTTTTCTTTCGATGCGCAGTGATAGCAAATCGGTGTGCTTCATTACGTATATGCTGCAGTAAATGAGAGGCTTTTGAATCTTCAGGAAGAGTAAATTCACTTGCCTCATTAGCTAAAATAAAATGCTCTCGCCCAGCTTTGCGTGAAGGGCCTTTTGCAATACCTAATAAAATCACGCCAGTCACTTCTAATTCATCTAGAACTTTTTGAGCCACCCCGATTTGCCCCTTTCCACCATCAATGATTAGTAGATCAGGTAAAAATTGCAACTCTTTCAAACGTTTAAAACGCCTCGTCAAGGCTTGCCTCATCGCTGCATAATCATCTCCTGGCGTGATACCAGTAATATTAAAACGCCGATACTCACGAGAACAAGGACCTTCCTTATCAAAAACCACACAAGAAGCAATGGTTGCCTCACCTTGAGTATGACTGATATCAAAACATTCCATGCGTTCAATTTGTTTAGTTAATGAAAGAATCTCTTCTAAAGCCTGGTAGCGGGAACGAATAGTTGAATGCTGGGTTATATATTCCGCTATAGAAATACGCAAATTATTTTCTGCAAAATCCACCCAACGCGATTTAACCCCTCGAGGATTAATTTGAATGGCACATGAGGCTCCTCGCTGTTGAGTTAACGCGTGTTCTAAAATAGATTTGTTTTTCACAGACTGATTAGTAATAATTAATTTGGGGATATGTTCAGGATGTTCTAAATAATGAAATCCAATAAAAGCAGAAAAAGTTTGTTGCCATAAATCTATTAATTCTGACTCCTCATCAAAAAACTGAGGAATGTTAGGAAAAAAACTATGGCTGGCAAGAACTTGTCCTTCCCGAATACTGACGCATTGAATACAAGCAAAACCAGGAGTTGCTTCAATAACAATAACATCTGCATCGCCTCGTAATTGCACTACACTTTGTTGCTCTTGAATCAAACGTAAGTTTTTAATTTGATCGCGTAATAATGCTGCTTCCTCAAAATTTAATTGATTTGCGGCTTGATTCATACGCTCGCTTAACTCATCTAAAATCTGCTGACATTTTCCTTGTAAAAATTTTATTGCATCATTAACTGACTGTTTATATTCTTCGGGCCTTATATAATTCACGCAAGGAGCAGTACAACGTTGAATCTGGTATTGCAAGCAAGGACGAGAGCGTGCATTAAAATAACTATCGCGACAATTACGTAATTTAAATACTTTCTGTATCGTTGTAATTGTTTCTTTGACTGCACTGGCACTTGGATAAGGTCCAAAAAAATTACCTTCAACTGGTTTTTTTTTACTACGATAGCTTTCAATGCGTGGAAAATTTGGATGATTGGAAAGATGAATATAAGGATAAGACTTATCATCTCGTAACAGAATATTATACTTAGGCCTTAAAGTTTTAATTAAATTACTTTCTAAAAGCAAAGCTTCTGTCTCATTCCGGGTAATAGAAATTTGAATTGAAGCTATCTGATTGATTAAAGATCGAGTTTTAATTCCACTAATTTGCTTGGAAAAATAACTAGAAACACGTTTTTTAAGGTTAGAAGCCTTACCCACATACAAAACAGTTCCAGCTTCATCAAGCATCCGGTAAATACCCGGTTCACTTGGAAGTTTTGTTAAAAATAAACTAAGCTCAGCTGAAAGCGATGATTTATTCATCTATAAAACTTACTCGTCTTGGATTTGCTCCGATGGATTATCAATAATACGGTATTTCATTGCTAGATAAGTTAATTCTACATCATTTTTGATATTTAATTTTTCAAACATTCGATAACGATAACCGTTTACTGTTTTAGCACTTAAGAATAAGCGCTCTGCAATATCTGGAACATTCATACCACTAGTGATCATGAGCATCACCTGCATTTCTCGTTCAGATAGTCTATCAAAGGGGGAGTCTTTTGCTTCTTGCAAGCTATTTATTGCCATTTTTTGAGCAATCTCCGCACTTAAATATTTTTCTCCTTTAGCAACCTTACGAATAGCAGCGGCCATTTCATCAGCACTCGATTCTTTAGTAAGATAACCCATTGCTCCTAATTGTAAAACTCGAGTAGGTAGAGGGTCGGAGGTCATAGCAGTTACAGCAATTACTTTTATATGAGGATTTGTTTTTTTTAAACGGCGAGTGACTTCCCATCCATCGATTCCAGGCATTTTCATATCTAAAAGGATAACTTCAGGTGAGTGAGTTTTTACTAATATTAAAGCCTGCTCCCCACTTTCAGCATCGGCAACTACCTCTACATCAGTCATATCCTCTAGCAATCGTCGAATACCCATTCTAACCAATGCATGGTCATCAACAATTAATACTTTAATCAAATGATGCTCCTATCGCCAAGAGGCTGCTTTGAGACTCGCTATGATGAAAGCGATGTTAGCAAGTCTCTTAGGCCATTACAAGACCATTTTATACCCAAGCTCCTTCAACAGGCATGGATGTGAATATTAGGATTATTCCTATCCACAGGAAAAAAAGGAGGAAGTTCCCCTAATTCACGAGTACGTTTTAATAAATAACGGATATCAGATAAAACAAAATCATATAAAGTTTGATAAGTATCAACAACAAAATAAATGGGCTGTAGACTATCAATGCGATAAGGAGTACGAAAGGCAGCAATAGGATCAAATAGAGCACGTATAGGAATATCACTTTCAACACTATAAACCGTTTCAGTAATAGAAGATAAAATGCCTCCCCCATACGCTCTTAAGCCTTTATTTGTTTTTATCAAACCAAATTCAACAGTAAACCAAAACAACCGTTGTAATAAAGGCCAATCAGCCTCGGGAAACGTTAACACTTTAGATGCATAATCATAAACAAAATTAGCATAAATGGGATCGGTTAACATAGGACAATGTCCAAAAAGCTCATGAAAAATATCTGGTTCTTTAACATAATCCAGCTCATCCATAGTACGAATAAAGGTAGCTGCTGGAAAATAATGTGCAGATAAAAGTTCAAAAAACTCACGCGCTGAGATTAAAGCCGCAACAGGTGCAACTTGCCATCCCGTTTTTGCTTTTAATCGTTTGCTTATCTCTGGAAGTTGAGGAATAGCTTCCCCAGTAATTTTTAAAATATCTAAACCTGATAAAAATTCATCACATGCTCTGCCTACTATTATTTTTTTTTGTCGCTCAAATAAAACATTCCAAACCTTATTTTCCTCAACTGAATAATGGATTAAACCTTTTTCATCTGGGGTATGCGCAACATACTTACTTTGAAATTCCATTCTTTCTCCTCAATAGGAATAATTAATTCTGATTACCTAACCCTTTAATAAAAGTCAAGATATTCGTTATAAAATACAGGGTAAACGTATATGGAATATTATTAATATTAACATGAGTTCAAGATAAAAAATTTCATACCTAAGAAATGAACAAATAACTAGTACCGATTTTTTAATTTCTGCTATAAACTTTAAAAAATGCATTTGAATAATAGTGAGAGCGCAATGACAATAGCTATTTTAGCCACTGGTGATGAAATTATTCATGGAGATACTTTAAATACAAATAGTCATGCTTTCGCTCAAACTTTAAGTTCAGAAGGCTTACCTTTAGGCTTGCAATTATCGTGTAGTGACAAAGAACAAGATATCATTGATAGTCTTGATTTTTTGGCAAAGAAGCATGATATTATTCTTATCATCGGAGGCTTAGGCCCTACTACAGATGATTTAACTCGTTTTGCCTTAGCACAGTTTACTCACACTCCTTTAATTGAACATCAAGAAGCAGTAAATCATATAAAAAATCGTTTAAAAACAACACAAATCAATCTAAATCCGGGTAATTTACAGCAAAGCCTTTTTCCTAAAGAAGCGCTTTTGCTTCAAAATCTTCACGGCACAGCCATGGGATGTTATTATCTCTGGAATAATAAAATGTTCTTTTTACTTCCAGGTCCACCGAGAGAATGCTTGCCGATGTTTCATGAGCAAGTCATGCCTATATTAAAAACCACACAAAAAAGTAAAAAGCAGATTTTAAAATGGCGGATTTTTGGTTTAGCTGAAAGTGAAATTGCTCAAACATTAGAACAAGCTTTAGAACCCATTGCTTGTCAAACTGGTTACCGTTTAGATGTTCCTTATGTTGAATTTAAAGTACGATGCTCTTTTGATTTAGCGGATGAGATAAAAAAAATAGTTACTCCACTTGTAACTCCTCACCTGATAGCCTCAGTGGAGCAAAAAGCATCAGATAAATTAAGAGAACTTATTTTAATAAATAATGAGCCTATTACGATTATTGATGAGGTAACAGGAGGAGTATTAGAATCATTATTAGTAAAACCAGGAACTCATCATTTAATTAAATTTAACTCACATCAATCTACTCGTCTTTCTTTTCAAGCTCGAGGATTAACAGAATATTGGATGCAACAAGAAAATACAGGCACTACTCAACTCACCATTAATTACAGCAATCAAAAACAAGAAGGTGGAGAAACGCATATAATACCTTATCGCAGCCCATTAGTTGTTCATTATGCCGCAGAATGGCTAAGTTTTAGACTCTTTCATCTCATCAATCAATTGCATTAATGCATAACATAATTCTTGTGTTCCTTGATGGCTAATAGCAGAAATAGCAAACACTGGCCCTTTCCATTTCAACCCTTTTATTAAAGCATTAATTCGTTCTTGACGCTCTTTTTCGTCAGGGAGCATATCTATTTTATTTACTACTAACCAACGAGGTTTTTCCACTAATTCAGGGCTATATTCTTTAAGCTCCTTAATAATTGCTTTGGCATTCATTACTGGATCGCTTTCATCTAAAGGAGCTATATCAATAACATGCAACAACACACAAGTACGAGCTAGATGCTTTAAAAAACGATGCCCAAGACCTGCACCCGTAGCAGCTCCCTCTATAAGACCAGGAATATCAGCCATTACAAAACTTTTATCTGTTGAAACGCTGACCACTCCTAAACCTGGGTGTAAGGTAGTAAAAGGATAGTCCGCTACTTTTGCTTTGGAACTTGATACCGAACGAATCAGAGTGGATTTTCCTGCATTAGGCAAACCTAGTAAACCCACATCAGCTAAAACACGCAATTCAAGACGCAAATGTCTTGATTCACCTAGACTCCCTTGAGTGGTTTGCCGAGGAGATCGATTTACGCTGCTTTTATAACGAGTATTACCTAAACCATGAAAACCGCCTTGAGCAATAAGAACAGGGACATCAGGTTGATTAATATCACCTAATAATTCACCTGTATCGACATCATAAACCATTGTTCCTAAAGGGACTTTAATAACTAAATCCTCTCCTTTTTTTCCCGAACAATTGCCACCCATGCCAGGTTGGCCATTTTGAGCTTTATAATGTCGCATATAACGAAAGTCTACCAAGGTATTGAGATCGGTGCTCGCTTGGAAGTATACGCTGCCCCCATCACCACCATCCCCCCCATCTGGCCCCCCGCGAGGAATAAACTTTTCTCGCCTAAAACTTAAGCAACCATTGCCACCTTTGCCGGCATCTACTTTAATCATTGCTTCATCAACGAATTTCATGATTATAAACCTAAAAAAAAAACCCCGTTTCCGGGGTTAGAATCAGTAATCTAAGATCCTTAATTAACTGCTTCGTCTAATTGCTCTGCAATGATAGTAACGTACTTACGGTTTTTTGCACCTTTAACCGTAAATTGGACTAAGCCATCAACTAATGCATACAAAGTATGATCACGACCACAGCCAACACCTGCACCAGGATGGAACCGTGTACCACGTTGTCTAACAATAATTTCACCAGCAGTTACAAATTGACCACCATAACGTTTTACGCCAAGATACTTTGGATTCGAGTCACGTCCGTTACGTGTACTACCGCCTGCTTTCTTATGAGCCATTACAATCCCCTCTTACTTACTGATCGCAGTAATTTTAACTTGCGAATAATATTGTCTATGCCCCATTTGTTTCATATGGTGCTTACGACGTCGAAATTTAATAATTTTAACTTTCTTATGACGCCCATGATCAAGAACTTCTGCTTTTACTATCGCTTTAGCAATAAAAGGCGTACCACAAGTAACTTTATCACCATCAGCTAACATTAGCACTTCTGAAAACTCAATTACGTTACCAGCATCTTCTGGCAGTAGTTCAATTTTGAGCACATCACCTTCTTTTACGGTATATTGCTTACCGCCAGTTTTAATTACCGCATACATAATTTCTTTCTCCAAGTCGCCTAATTGGCTATGACAATTACAACAAAGTGCCATATTCTATGAAATTATGGCTATGACTTCAAGTTCATTTTAAAATATTGTATACTTCAGCACCCGTTCCTGATCTGGATACAGTATTTATAGCGTGGTCAGCTAAGTTTTAGACGAAGTATAAAGCTTAGGAGAAAATGCTATAGTGTTCATTTTGGGTATTTAATCTGGTCGCGGATTAAATAGGGCATACTAAATTTTTGGAGTTTATAATGTCAACTATTCTTTTAGAAGCAGAAACAAGAACGGATATGGGGAAAGGTGCGAGCCGCCGCCTACGTCGTCTTGAAAATAAAGTTCCCGCTGTTATTTATGGTGGAGACAAAAAGCCACTATCTATTCACTTTTTACATAATAAAGTAGTTAAAGCCTTAGAAAGTGAACGCATCTACTCTAGTATTTTCGATATTACTGTTGATGGTAAAGTAGAACATGTTATTTTGAAAGCATTACAACGTCATCCATATAAAGCGCTTATTATGCATATGGATTTACAGCGTGTATCTAAGAAAGACGTATTAGTGAAATTAGTTCCTCTTCATTTCATTAATGAATCTCAATCTGCAGGCGTAAAAGCTGGCGGTATGATTAATCATAGCATGACGCAAGTAGAAATTCGTTGCCAAGCTAAAGATTTACCTGAGTTCATTGAAGTAGATATGACCAGTGTAAGTTTAGATGATGTAGTTCATCTTTCTCATCTAAAGCTTCCTAAAGGGGTTCAATTAGCTATTGATGTTACCGATGGCAGTCATGATAGCCCAGTAGTAAGTATCCATGCTCCTAAAGGTAATACCGCTGAAGAAGAAGAAGTTGCTAACATTCCAGCATCTGCAGTTCCCACAGCAAATGATGAGAAAAAAGCGAGCGAATAATAATTTTTTCTCTAATACGGGAGCTAATCTCGTATATTCAACAGCATCCTTCTCCTCTTTAGGAGAAGGATATTGCTTTTAAATTAAGAAAAATTCATGTTCTCATTATCTTCCTTCTTCAGCTTGACCGCGAGGAGCTACTGAAGTTCGAGAACCTCCGGTAAGACTATATAGCATTAGGAAGAAGGTCCTTCAGATAAAATAGATGAGGCCAGTATGGCAATTAAACTTATTATTGGTTTACGAAATCCAGGCTCCGCCTATGAGCACACTCGTCATAATGCAGGTGCATGGTTTACTTCTTTACTTGCTCAGCGACTTAATGCGCCTTTTAAAGTGGATAAAAAAATGCATGCTGAGCTAGCTCAATTAGATTTAAAACAAAGCATTTGTCGCTTAATTTTACCTTTAACGTTTATGAATCATAGCGGCCAGCCTACACGCTTAATCAGTCAATTTTATCAAATACCAGCCCATGAAATTTTAGTAGTTCATGATGAACTTGATTTGCCTCCAGGCCGAATTAAATTAAAAACGGGCGGTGGCCATGGTGGACATAATGGTTTAAAAGATATAATTACTCAAATAGGAAGTTCAGATTTTCACCGTCTACGTATAGGAATAGGGCATCCGGGACATAGAGATTTAGTTCATAATTATGTTTTGAGCAAACCTTCCTTACACGATCGGCAACAAATTTATGATGCCATTGATAGAGCTATCGCAGTGACCCCATCTATTTTGGCTGGCGATCTAGCTAAAGCAATGAATCAATTAAACACTTAAGTTATGAGGTAAATAATATGGGATTTAAATGTGGAATTGTCGGTTTACCCAATGTAGGCAAATCAACTTTATTTAATGCATTAACTAAAGCAGGAATTGAAGCAGCCAATTATCCTTTTTGCACTATTGAGCCTAATGTGGGTATTGTCACCGTTCCTGACCCTCGTTTAGACGCTTTAAGTGAAATAGTAAAGCCTCAACAAGTACTTCCTGCAACGATGCAATTTGTGGATATTGCTGGGCTTGTAAAAGGCGCATCAAGTGGTGAAGGTCTTGGCAATCAATTTTTAGCCAATATTCGAGAAACTGATGCTATTGCGCATGTGGTGCGTTGTTTTGAAAATACTGACGTCGTTCACGTAGAAGGACAAGTCAATCCTTTGAATGATATTGAGGTTATCAATACTGAATTAGCGTTAGCAGATATGGATAGTGTTGAAAAAGCAATGTTAAAAGCAGCTAAAAATAGTCGTAGTGGAAATAAAGACGCTTTAATAGAAATGAAACTTTTAGAACGAGTAAAAGCTCATTTAGATGAAGGGCAACCAGTACGAACAATGAATTTAAATGCTGATGAAATGCAGATGATACGCCATCTTTTTTTACTAACAGCTAAACCTGTTTTATACATAGCTAATGTCAATGATGAAGGTTATGAAAACAACCCTTTACTTGAGCAAGTTAAAGAACTTGCTGCCAAAGAAAATGCGCAGATCGTAGCATTATGCGCTGCTACCGAAGCTGAATTAGTTGAACTGGATGAAGAAGATCGCAAAGAATTTATGGATGACTTAGGTCTAAGTGAACCAGGATTAAATAGAGTAATCCGAGCGGGCTATGATTTATTAGGTTTACAAACCTATTTCACAGCAGGTGTTAAAGAAGTGCGTGCCTGGACAATAAGTAAAGGAGCCACCGCTCCTCAAGCAGCAGGTGTAATTCATACTGATTTTGAAAAAGGATTTATTCGAGCTGAAGTAATTGCCTATGAAGCCTTTATCTCTTGCCGAGGTGAACAAGGAGCAAAAGAAGCAGGAAAATTAAGGCTAGAAGGAAAGGAATACATCGTCTGTGATGGAGATGTGATGCATTTTCGTTTCAATGTTTAACAATCTAGATAATATTTTTCATTGAGTTCATTAGCTTCGTCTAATGGACTCTGATTTTTATTAGACGCTTTAAAAAAATTAAGACCAATTCTTTGAGAAAAATTAAAACAATTTTTCTCAACTTTTTGCTTTTTAGGAATGTCTTGTTTCACTTCACTAGGTTCAGATTGTTTTTCTTTTGCTATTAAAACATTACTGTAACACTCATTAATATTTTCTTCTAAACTAGGCTCAGCCACCAAGAAGCTAGAACAATCTAATCTCTCTTGGTTATTATTTTCATATTCCTGTTCTAAATGACGTAATTCATTTTGTAATTGATCACGCATATAACTCTGAGTGCTTTTTACAGCCATTTTTTGCAACTGATAAACTATACACATCGCAGCAACAGCACCGATTGTTACAAAAATTCCTCCAGGTACAAGCTGCCAAGCGACCATGATAGCAAATAAAAATAATGCGGCAATAATATTGATAATTGCCGCATTTCTATGCTGACGATAGCCAAATTGATAACGTGCATGCTCCTGTTGATCGTGTAAATCTTGCTGCGCAAAAGGAAGGTATTTTTTATATTGCAAATAATTTTGCACCATAGAAAATACCTCTTTTCCTATATCAACAACGGAAGCTAGTATAAAAAGAACTCCTGAAGCAAGAGGTGCCACTACGGTAGCAGAAGCAAGCCATACAATATTAGCGCTCACATTGAGTGCACTGCTAAGCACCAGAAAGGCATTATCACGCAAACGGTTAAATAAAGAACGTTTTTTATCAAAATGGTTTTCATAAGCGTAATAAGAAAAACTACCTACACTATATAAAACACTCAAGGATGGAAGAATTATCGTTGAAGCCATAATTAATTTAGCCAATTCTACCAAGACCACTAAAGGAGGAGAAACAATTACAAATAGGAATGAAAGAATAGAGCCTGCACACATCAAATAAAATTTTTTATTATGCGATTTTCTTGCTTCAATTAGCTCAATAATTGTATTAAGTTGAATATTACTTTTTCTTTGCAAATCAGCATTGAGCTGACATAAAATATCATGAAGAGTAAATTGCGAATTTAAATAACGCCCCCAACGATGCCTTGGAATATTTAAATGAGCTAATAAAATTTCTAACTCAGCAAGAATAGCTGAGATATCATGCTTCTCATCTGCTGTTGGTTTTTCAAAAGAGGCTGGTTTATTTTGATAATCTTCACCTGCATAAATAGTAAGCACATAAAAGTCTCTTTTAAACTTTATTATATGATTATCATATTTCTTCATATGCTGCTTTAGGGCGCTATATTCTTCCCCTTTAATGAATAGATTAATCTCTTTTAGACTGTCAACAAGAGAAGAAAGATCTAAAGATTCATTTTCCAAGCAAACACCACAAAGATGAAACTAAATGGCATCATTATACACTACGCGAATGAATAAAAAAACACTCATGTGAGTTATTTTAATTCAACAAGAGGTTAAATTAACCTCTACAAGTGGCGAGCATCATACTCCATTATGCCTTTTTCTTTGGCGTATTTGGTAATTTCATATTGACGATAATGGTAAAAATACTCTTTTTCAATAGGAGCAATACTCTGTTCATTTACATCCACCCAACAATTAGGTGTTTCATAATAACGCACATTAGAAATGCGTAAATGTTCATAAGATGCAAATAAAATTTCCATAGCCATAAATACTTCTCGTGCAACATTTTCAGCGGTAGGATTACAATATTTGTTTTCACCATTAAGAGAAAGTAAATAGACTTTACTGCCGGTTTCCTTACACGCATTGATAATGATATGGTCTTCTGGATTAGCTATAAATCCATGATCAAGCATATCATCCAGCCACTGACCACCTACTCTTTTAATTTCTTTAAAATCAATGCAATAGCCAATTTCTTTTTGACTAGAAAATACAAAAGTAAGCTCTATTTTTATACGATGACCATGAAGAGAAAAACACTTTACTCGTTCATGCATGACTCGATGAGCAATATCTAGCTCAATACTGCGAGTAATAAATTGATCATGATTCATTCAAATAAAAACTCTTAATTAAATAGAGCGCGCATTATATCACACTTAAAAGGAACACAAATCATTCCAAGCTCAAAACTTGAGCTTTTTTTATATAAATAGATTAAATACAGATTAAATAAAGTCTTGGTTAGAATAAAAAATATACTATTGTGGTATAATACGGACTCTAAAAATGATATTGTACTAATACACCCAATTATTTTGAGGAAAGAGAATGCTATTGCTTAAACAACAGATGTCCTTTAATTATCCTCAAATAACTAATGAGGATAAAAAAAGAAAATACCATCTCCTACAAGCTATTGCGATAGAGTTCTTAATTTTAAATGTTCTTTTAATAACTTTAAGTCTTTATTTTAATTTTAGTTTAATGACGGATTTGTTATTAATTAATACCTCTTTAATCTGCTTAACACTAGTGCTATTAAAAAAGAAAAATACTTTGATGCTTTGTGCACATATTATCAATATTTTATGTTTTCTGATGATTACAACTGCTAATTTATGGCTTGGAGGATCGGCACTTAACTCCACACTAGAGTGGTATTATCTTTCTCCTATTTTAGCAACAGTTACACTGGGCATTCATGGTTTGTTAATTTATGGCTCTTTAGCTGGCCTTATGCTATTTACTTTACTTTCAGTCCATCTACCCACTTTTTATAATCTTTCAAGCAATACATTAAACCTTCTAAATTATATCAATCCCATCTTCCTCTTTTTATTAGTATGCACTATCCTTTATAATCTTTTAGTAGAAAATAAATTATATGAATCCTTACTAAAAGAACAAAATTTTCTTTTATCAGCAGACAAACAAAAATTTCATTATCTTTCTCATCACGATTCTTTAACCAATCTTCCCAATCGTGCTTATTTTCACACTCATTTACAAAAATTAATTGATACTATTGATTCAACAGAGACAGCAATCAGCCTATATTTTATGGACTTGGATAATTTCAAAAAAATTAATGACCATTATGGTCATGAAATCGGTGATATGATCTTGTTGCAGTCCGCAAAAAGGCTTCAGTCTTGCTTTAGAGAAAGCGATTTTATTGCACGCTTAGGTGGAGATGAATTCACTGCGCTTATTACTCATAACCTTAAAGATAAAATAACTCATGTATTAACTAATCGTATAAAAAAAGAATTTCAAACTCCCTTTGTTATCAATAATATTGAAATAAATTGCTCTATTAGCATAGGAACTGCCAGCTATCCTACCAAGGCTAAAAATGCAGACACGTTATTAACACTAGCAGATGAATTAATGTATAAAAATAAAAAGAAAAAAACAGAAGCCTCTCTTGTTTAGATAACCGTTCACGCAATGGCGTCATATATGAACCCAGCCTACTCACTAATAAACTTAGTTTTTTCCTTAAATTGACGCCATTGCTGAATGTTTAAAAATTTGATATGCCATAATGAAATGTGTCATCTTCATCAGCACTTGGATTTAAAACAGAAGGAACTAAGATTGAATTATTGTCAACAATTGAAAAAAATCCTTGAGTTGCCAAACGAGCTTTTTTTTCATTTACTAATTCTTGAAGCTTAAACTCCATAGCCCAATCAAATAAATCTTCAAATTGCAATTCTGGTATATTTTGTTCTTCTAAAAAAGCAAAAAGTTCGTTGATTTCTTTTTGGTATTCATCTGATATATTTTGCTCGCTTAAAAAAGCTAAAAATTCATTGATTTCTTGGTGTTCACTAAGATTGGTTTCCTTGTTTTCATCAAATTGTTCAATAAGCTCTAATAAATTAGGATTAGCCTCTAAAAGTACCATAAAGCTTTGTTTGTTTAATTGTGACATATTTACCTCTAATAAAAAATTAATGAGCAGCGCAAGATTATTAAATCAATTAAATCAATTAAATAGTTACATCTGATAAATTATGAATTATATTTCAATATATAATTCATAATTATATCAAACAGTAAATTTAAAGGACACGAAAATCTTAAAAAATAGCTTTTTTAATCAAAATCGGTAGGTAAATTGATGTCTCTAAAATGATCGAAAGCTCGTGCAATCTGAGAGTGCACTACTCTATTTAATGATAAATCAGGCAATTGATCTTGTTGGAAAAACTCTACTTCAGATGTTTCAATACTGGTTTTTTTCTCACCACCAATCAATTGACATATGAAAAATAATTTATACGTGTGCGGTAGTTGAGATGGATGGCTATGTTTATTTTTATCATATAATGCCATTAATTTTATTGCTTTTGTTTTAAATCCAGACTCTTCAAAAATTTCTTTACACACAGCTTCACTAGGAGATTCATTAATATCGACCCATCCTCCCGGTAATGACCACAACTGATCTGAGCGCTCTTTGACAAGTAAAATTTTATTATCTTTAAAAACAGCACCTCGTACATCGAGCTTGGGGGTAGCATAGCCTTTTTCACAGCTAAATAAATCCATAATGAGATCAGAGTTTAATGTAGATTTTTCCTCAAGAATGGATGCTGCAATTTTTTGTATTTGTGCATACCGTTCTCTATCAAACACATCGTTGGTAAAGAGTAATCCATTTTGAGCAATGGCAAACAAAGAATCCGCTATTGCTATCAACTTATCCATGTATAACTCCTTGTAGAATTTATCCAAAGTATTAAAAGTATAGCTTAGAGCTTAAGTTAAGGAATGATAATTCACATATTAGACTGTTTTAATAACTTCTTTCGAAACTGCTAGTAACGACAAGGTCTGCTAAAAAAGCGCAGTGTACATTAATGGCACTAAGTTAAGGCTAATCTGTCATTTCCGCGAAAGCGGAAATCTATCTTTAAATTAGCACTCTACTGGAGAAAAAATGGATTCCCGCTCTTCCAATTAGCCTTAAGTTTTAGTTGACAAATACTCAAAAGCACAGGTTTAATCTGTTCATGCT